>CANQHW010000029.1 GCA_947623855.1 uncultured Bacilli bacterium
CTAAAAAGAGTAATAATATTATACTAGTAAATAAATGATTTGCAACTTCATCCATTTACTAATCAGTATTATACGTGATATAATTTAAATATATATAAATTTATCTAGGGAGGTATTTATGGGTGAAAATGATTTAAAAAAATTAGAAGATAAACTATGGGCCGCTGCCGATAAAATGCGCGGTGCAGTATCAGTATCAGATTATAAATTTATAGTATTAGGTTTGATTTTTTTAAAATATATTTCCGATTCTTTTGAGGACAGATACAAAGAATTAATTGAAGAAGGATATGGCTTAGAAGAAGAACAAGATTCTTATACCGAAAAGAATATCTTCTATGTTCCTAAAAATGCCCGATGGCCCTACTTAGTAAAACATTCCAAAGATAATAATATCGGCGAAATAATTGACGATGCTTTAAGTTCCATTGAAAAGAAAAATACATCTTTAAAAAATGTCTTACCTAAAGATTATAACCGCCCCACTATGAGAAATGTTAATCTGGGAGAATTAATCGATCTATTTACCAATATTAAAGTAGGAACCAAAGATGCCATCGCAAAAGATATTCTTGGACGAATTTATGAATATTTTTTAGGCCAATTTGCTAAGAATGAGTTGCAAAAAGGAGGAGAATTTTATACTCCGGCTTGTTTAGTGCGGACTATGGTAGAATGCATCGAACCTTCCGAAGGAAGAGTATACGATCCTGCTTGTGGTTCTGGTGGAATGTTTATTCAATCTGCTAAATTTGTTAAAGATCATCAAGGAAAACTAACCAATATAAGTATTTATGGTCAAGAAAAAAATCCCACTACATGGCGAATTGCCAAAATGAACTTAGCTATCCGAGCCTTAGATGGCGATTTAGGTCAATATGCTGCTGATACTTTTACGGAAGACTTACATAAAGATTTAGAAGCGGATTATGTCCTTGCTAATCCTCCTTTTAATATGGAGTGGGATGTCGACAAAGTATCTAAAGACCCCAGATGGAAATTTGGTCTTGCTCCTAAAGGAAATGCTAACTACGCTTGGTTGCAACATATGATTTCCAAATTATCCAAAAATGGCAAAATGGCTTGCATCTTAGCCAATGGTTCTCTTTCTACTGGTGGCCAAGAAGGCAAAATTAGACAAAAAATAATAGAAGAAGATTTAATTGATTGTATTATATCTATGCCTACTAATTTATTCTACACCGTCGCAGTTCCCTGTTCTATTTGGATTATTAATCGCCATAAAAAACAAGCTGGGCATACTTTATTTATTAATGCTAGTAATATGGGAACAATGGTTACCCGAAAATTAAGAGAATTATCCGAAAATGATATATTAAAAATTGCTGATACTTATCATAATTATCAAAATAATTCTAATTATAACGATATTCTAGGATATTGTAAAAAAGTGTCATTAAATGATATTAAAGCCAATGCCTATATATTAACTCCTGGTGGATATGTTGGAATTGAAGAACAAAATTATGAAGATATTCCTTTTGAAGAAAAAATAACAAAATTAACACAAGAACTATCTAAACAATTTGAAAAATCCCACAGTTTAGAAGATGAAATTAAAAAAAATTTAGGAGCAATTGGATATGATATGTAAGCTAAAGGATATTTCTTTAAATAATCGTGGGTATTATGGTATCAAAGCTCCTGCAGTTAATTATGATAAAAATAAATATACTTATTTAAGAATAACTGATATTAATGATGATGGTTCTTTAAATAAAAAAAGTTTGATGTCTGTGGATGATAGCAATGCAAGTAATTACATTTTACAAAAAAATGATATTGTTTTTGCTAGAACTGGAGCAAGTACGGGAAGAAATTATTTTTATGATGGAGAAATAGAAAAACTAGTATATGCTGGATTCCTTATTAAATTTTCTATAAATGATAAACTAGTTAATCCTCGATACGTCAAATATTACTGCTTATCAAAAAAATATACTGATTGGATTTTATCTGCTATCACTGGCAGCACTAGACCTAATATCAATGCATCGCAATTATCTGAAATGCCCATCTATCTGCCTGATAGAGATACCCAAAATAAAATAGTTAAAATTCTGGATTCCATAAATAATAAAATAAAATTAAATAATACAATAAATGATAATTTATATGAAATTGGCTTGAATATTTATGCAAAAGACTCAATAAATACAAAAACTAAGAAAAAATTAAAATGTTTCTTCGACGTTATTACAGGGAAGAAAGATGCTAATGCAAGTTGTGAAAATGGTTTATATCCGTTTTTTACTTGTTCAAATAAAATATCCAAAATTAATGACTATTCCTTTGATGATTCGGCAATTTTATTAGCAGGTAATGGTGATTTTAATATTAAGGTTTATATTGGAAAGTTTGATGCCTATCAAAGAACTTATGTATTAATACCTTATGATACAAAAAATTTAGGATATTTATATTTTGCGATGTTAACCGAATTGCAAAACTTAACAATCGATTCTAGAGGAAGTGTAATAAAATTTATTACCAAAGGAATGATTGAAAATTTTCAAATACCATTTATAGATGATGCTAATACAAATACTATTTTAAATATATTAGTTGAAAAAATATTGGCAAATAGCCAAGAAAATCAAATACTAGAGCAACTGCAAGATACATTGTTATCAAAGCTAATCAATGGCCAAATAAATCTAGAAAATATCGAAATTTAATAGAAACTTATTATTAGAATGTTTACAAAAAACTAGAAAGGGCATAAGTATGTTTAATGAAGAACAATTAGAAGATATGACAATGCAACTATTATCTAAATTAGGATATGATTGTATTAATGGATATACTTTAAAAAGAGATTATCATAGTGTTTTTTATGATTCTACTTTATTTGCTGATTTAGCTAATATTAATAAAGCCTTTACCGCTGAGCAAATACAAGAAGCCATAAAAATTATTAAAAACTTAACTTATAATAACGTTGTAGAAGATAACAAAGAATTTACTAAATACTTATTACAAGGTGTACCAGTAGAAATTAAAACAAATAATGGCTATCAATATAAAAATGTTAAATTAATAGATTTTGCTAATCTAAATAATAATCATTTCTTAGCCATTAACCAATTTACGATCATTGAATTCGAAGAAAAAAGACCAGATATAATTTTATTTGTCAATAGTATTCCTTTAGTTGTTATTGAACTTAAAACTGTTAGTAATGAAGAAGTAACATTAGAAGATGCTTATAATCAATTATGGCGTTATAAAGAAATATCTATTCCCACATTATTTAGATATAATCAATTTTTAGTTATAAGTGATGGTGTAACTGCTAAAGCTGGAACTATTACTAGTCCTTTTAGTAGATTTAGTGATTGGAAAAAAGTAGTGGACACTGATGAAGTTAAAGAAAATATGGATACCCATATTACTCTATTTAATGGAATGCTTCGAAAAGATCGCTTATTAGATATAATAGAAAATTATATATTATATAGTAATGATTCGAAAATACTTGCTCAATATCATCAATACTTTGGTGTCAAAAAAGCTATCACTTCTACTATTACTAACGGCCCTAAAACTGGTAAAGCCGGAATCGTTTGGCATACGCAAGGTTCCGGTAAATCTTTTAGTATGGTATTTTATACTGGTAATATGATAAGAACTTTACTTAATCCCACTATAGTTATTGTAACCGATCGCAATGATTTAGATAATCAATTATATGAAACTTTTTATAAATGCTCTGCTTATTTAAAACAAAAACCCATTCAAGCTGATAACCGAAGTGACTTAAAAGAATTATTAAAAGACCGAGTATCAGGCGGTATATTTTTTACCACTCTCCAAAAATTCGAAGAAGAATCCGGATTGTTTTCTAAACGAAATGACATTTTAGTTTTAGTAGATGAAGCTCATAGAAGTCATTATGGTTTAGAAGCTATCATGAAATTTAATTTTGAAACCATGGAAGCATATAAAAAATACGGTATAACTAAATATCTACATGAAGCCCTACCTAATGCCATTTATATCGGATTTACGGGCACTCCAGTCGAAACAAAAGATAAATCCACCTCTGCCATCTTTGGTGATGTTATTGATACTTATGATATGACTCAATCTATAATGGATGGCTCTACAGTTCCCATTTCTTATGAATCAAGAATAGCCAAAGTGGGATTAAATCACAAAAATCTCGCAGAAATAGATCGATATTATGCTATTGTTGAAAAATCGGGATCTGCAGATGAAACAATTGTTAATAAATCCAAACAAATGATGGCCAAAATATCTAAAATAATCGAAGATCCTGAAAGACTAGAACTTATTGTTAAAGATATCATCTCCCATTATGAAGAAAGAAAAAATATGACAGCTAATCATGCTATAGTTGTTGCTTATTCCAGAAAAAGTGCTTATATAATGTATCAAAAATTTTTAGAAATAAGACCAGATTATAAAGACGTTGTAAAAATGATTATAACCCCGAGCAATAAAGATCCTGAAACTATGCAAAAAGCTATTGGTACTAAAACAGATAAAAAAGAACTTGAAAGAAGATTTAAAAGTGATGATCCCCAAGAAAAATTTAAAATTGCTATCGTTGTAGATATGTGGCTTACTGGCTTTAATGTCCCACAGTTAGGAACTATGTATATAGATAAACCCATGAAAGCTCATACTTTAATGCAAGCTATTGCTCGTGTAAATAGAGTTTATAAAGACAAAACAGGTGGCTTAATAGTTGATTATATTGGTTTAAAAAGTTGGTTATTAGATGCTTTAAAAACTTATACTATAAGAGATCAAAATAAAATAAAAGATACCGAAGAATTAGTAAAGGTATTATTAGCTAAATTAGAATTAATAGATGAGATGTTTAATGATTTTGACTATTCCGCATTTAAAGAATTAGATAATCCTGGTAAATATAATTTAATTAGAAGCGCCGCTAACCTAATGTTAGTTACAGAAGAAACAAAGAAAAGATTTCTCCAACATAGCCAAATTATTAAAAATTTATACACCATATGTAGTGGGGTACTAAGTAACACCATAAAAGATAAATGCTTATTTATCATCTCGGTTAAATCCTTTATTTCTAAAATAACCAATACTGGGAAATTAGATGTAATCGAAATTAATAAAGAAGTTGGTAAAATGCTTGAAAATTCAATAATTAAAGATGAATTATTAAATTTAGGAAAGTTAACCAAAGAAAAGAATTTAGAAATATTAAGCACTACTATTATCAAAAAACTTAAATCACTGAAAGAGAAAAACATCGCCGCAGAAATGTTATCTAAAAATATTAAAATCTCTCTTGCTAAAATTGGTAAAATTAATTTAACATTACAAGAAAAATTTTCCACCAGATTTAATAAAATAGTTACTTTATATAATACAAGAACAGATATCTCGGATATAGAAAAAATACTTAATGATATGCTTACTTTTCAAAAAGAAATTGCATCCGAAATTACTAATGGCAATGATTATAATTTATCTTTAGAAGAAAAAGCTTTCTTTGATGCTTTAAGAGTAAATCCGGAGATTAAAAAGGTTATTACTGACCAAGATTTAGTTCTTATATCTAAAAAATTAGTTAACTTAATCAATGAAAATTTAACTTTAGATGCATTTAAAAGAGAAGATGCCAAAGCTCGAATTAGAAGTAGTATTCGAAAATTATTAATCGATTATCATTACCCAAATAAATATCGTGAAGATGCTGTTAATAAGATTATAAATCAAGCTGAACTAAAATATCTAAATAATTAATTTAAAGTTTTATACAACCATTATTTATATCAAATAATAAGTATAAATTATAAAGCTCCCATATTATTTCCATCTTTCTTAGTGAAATTTTTTAATACATTTTAAAAAAATTAAATTTTTAGTGAATTTTCCAGAATAGTATGTTATTATATATGTATAGTTTATTTTGTATAAATAGAAAGTTGGTGTATATAATGATATCTGCTCCCCAATTAGATTCAATATTACACATATATAAAAATCACAATCTAAATCCTGGAAGCTATGATAAAAATGTAAAAGCAAGAATAAATAAACTTTATAAATTATTAGATTTAATAAAACCTTTAGATGATGACGAATACAAAGTCCTATATTTTAGCGTCCCTAAAGGAAATATTAAAGAATATGGTAATTATAAGGAACTAAAATCATCAGGAGAAGTTAAAAACTATAAAGAATTTATTAACTTCTTTAATGAAGATTACCCGGATGAAATATATTGGTATAAAATGACTACTAGTAGATATAAAAATTATCGGACAATAGTTATTAATTCTTCCATTTTAATCAATGCTGATCTAGATAGTGCTGATGAATTATTTCTAAACAAACAGCTACAAGAGGTTCTAGATTTCTTAATAATAAAAGTAAAAGAATGTATTAAAAAACTAAAAGATGGTACCTATAATAAGTACATAAACGAAAATTATTCTTATAAAAATAAATTTGGAGTAATTAAAAGAAAAGATTATTGGAAACTATATCCAGAAGTTAAAGAAAATTTATTAAAAGGCATCTCTCAAGAAGATATTAACTATTTTATTGCTAATGCTAGTGATAATATAGCAAACAGGATAAAAGATATGACATCTTCTAAATATTTTGCATGTGTTGCTAAGGGTTATAAAGATATTGGTTATGAAATAGGAAATATGACGAATAAAGAACTATATTTAAAATATGCCGATGGTAGAGATGAAGGGTTAAGAAATATTGCGGAGGATAGCAGTATTGAATTTGATAAATGGTATAATAACAAAAAAAGAGGTGGCGGCCATCCGTGGGAGATTATAAGGGGCCATTCATTTGCTAGAGTAAATTTACAAATAGGTAAAGATGACAGAGGATATTATTTATCTCTTGATGGTAGTGTAATTTTAAGTAAAATAGAAATAGCTAAAATTTTTAATGTCTTAAATAAAAATAATCTTCCTATCCGTGTATATAATGCTGATATAATAAAAAACGCATTTAAAGGTGAAGATGATATTGGTATCGTCCCATATTATATAATACCAATAATGTGTGCAGGCTATTTTAAAAAATATCACCCAAAAGAATTTATTCACATAGATGATAGTAAAATAATTAATTATATTAAATGGGAACCATTAACTAAAGTCGAATTAAAAAAAGAAAATTAGCCATGCTAATATTATTAATTAAGTAGAAGTTGATTCTACTTTATTTTTTAAAAGTTTAATGTTATAGTATTACCAAGGAGATTATCACTTATTAAAATGATAATAGGAGTAAATAGTATATGAAGATGTATAACGAAATCAAAAATTATCGAAAAGAGTATGTCTACGAACAATATACCAGAATTGTAGAAAAATTTAAAAACTATGATAAAATTACTAAAGTACAAATGCTTGCTGCAATATATAAAATTTATGATAATCCGGATAATATTATTGATATATGTACAACTAGAGAATTAAAATTTTTAAAAATAGTCTTAGACGGCAAATTACCAGAAGAATATTTAATAAAAAATATAATGAATCATAAAAAAGGTAAATATGATTGGGAAATTAGTATTTTAAAAGATAAATTTTTATTAGATTTTGAAAGAAATATTCCCGAAGAAATAGAAGCTAAAGTAAAACAAGCCTTAAAAACAGTAAAATGGAAAGAAAAGAAGAAAATAGATGATTTAAATGAACTATTAGTAAGTTATTGTAAAATACAAGGCTCAGCAATGTTATATGTTGTGTGTCAATTTGCTTCCGCAATAACTGGAATAGCTTCTGAAACAATATGGAAGCATATGTTATATAATAAACTATTTAATTACTATGTATTTATAGTTGAAAGAAAGTTAGATGGTTATCAAGAAAAAGTTCCAATGGCTATTTATCAAGATTATTATGAAATAGAAGAAGAACTAGAAAAGCAAAGAAAAAAACAAGGTCTTGCAGGTGATAAAAAAATTGATATTAGAATGTTTAAGACTTTATTCTATAATGATTTTGATATAAATAATCCTAAAATTAAAAAGTTTTTAGACGATCTAGAAAATTTGCCGTTCTTTTGGACTTCAGCTCTAAAACTAATTAAAGAATATGCCATGCTTAATATAGATAGAAAACCTCTAAAAAAGGCCATAAAGAAAGTTCCCTCATTACAATATATGGATTTAACTAATTTCTTTGAAACTTTAGATGCCGCTATGGATGAAATGCCATCGGGAGCATTAAATGGGTACACACCTAATGAAGCTAAAGAGCTCTTAGCTAAAAAAACTATTTTACAAAACATTAAAACTAAAAATTATGTAAAACAAAAAAATGCCTGTATATCTCAAACTGATGCACTATTATTTTATAAAATATATTTTGGTTTATTAGAATACACTAATAAAAAGTATAAAATAAATAAGTATGTAAAAATATATAAGCATAATGGAATTAATCCATATAAAATTCAAGATATTGTTGAAAAATATTGGGAAAATAAAGAAGAAATTACTAATGAATTTTGTTCTAGTAATCCCTATGAATTCAATGAAGAAGAGCTAAAATTAGCAAGAGAATTTAAAAGGGGAATTAGACATACATTTATAATTGCTCGATATGAATTAGAATATACAGCATTAATGGATGATGATAAAATATATATGATAAAAGGATTAAATGATAATATTGATAATATTTATTCCGTATCCCCAAATACCTAATATAGTAATTACTACGATAATACCCTTTAAAGGCAATTTAGTTTATGACGGAATTTTACTTGAGGTCAATATAAAGTTTGGGACTGATTTTGAAGAAATGATAAATAAGGAATATACTACCAAAATAAAGTATTATCATTTATAGGGAGGAAATTATGAAATGTAAATTAAGTTTAATTGTTGAAGGTATGGATAGGGAAAATTTCGATGAAAAATCCTTTTTAAACCTGCAAAATGGGAAAGTGTTTGTATTTGGTGAGTATGGTAATCATTATATTGACGATAATCAAAAAGTAGAAGAGAAAGTATTATATACAGGAGATATAATATCTTTACCTGGGCGTCATGAAATAAATGAATATAAAATTATTAAAGATTTTATTGATACTATTAAAGATGACAAAATTCAAAAACAATTATTAATAACTATTAATGGGAATAGAGCATTTAGAAGATTTAAAGATACTTGTATTAATCTTGGGATTATTAATGATTGGTATAAATTTAAAAATAATACCTACTATGAATTAGCAAAAGAATGGTGTACTTGGAATAATATTGAATATATAGATGATGTAGTAACAAAAGTATAATAGATATGTTAAAAAGATTTAAAAATTAATTCAGGACCTTGAATTAATTTTTTTGATATTTAAAAAGGTGTATAAAAATGGTATAATAATGATATTAAAAAAGGAGAGACTATCCTATGAAATGTATACTAATGAATAAAAACAAAGAGGTATTAGTTGCCGAATATAATGAAACTTCAAAATTTTTTGATTACATATATGAAATTAAAGACATTAACTATGCCCCCTATATTCTAAAGAGTTTTTATCTTAAAAATGATATTAATAATACTCCTTTTAGAACTAATTTGAGCGAATGGTTTAAAGGAAGAGGTATTCCATCATGGCGGGATAAACTAGATTTATTATTGCATCGGCTTAATATAATGGCACCTTATGAACTTTTAGATAAAGCTTTTGGATTATCTTTGTCTGACCAATATTGGTTAAAACCAGAGAGTAGTGATCTTTCTTATGATGATATTAATTTCTTTGATAATGATTTTGATTATGCCGAATTTATGGAAGCATCATTATCAAATAATAATATGTCAATAACTAAAGAAAGTTCATTAATAACTCCTAATAATACAACAGATGGTATGCTTAAAAAAGCATGGATTATAGATAACGGAGTAAGATATTTATTAAAAGGTGGTTATAAGAATGAAACACTACAACCTTTTAATGAAGTATTAGCTAGTGAGATGTGTAAAAGATTAGGGTTTGAACATGTAGAATATACATTAGATAAATACAAAGATATAGTTGTATCTAAGTGTCCTTGTTTTATTAATAAAGATACTGAGTTTGTAACTTGTCATCAAATAATAAATGATATGCCACGGCATGATAGTATAGAAGATTATGAAGATTACATCAAAAAATTAGAAAAAGAGGGCATTAAAAATGCTCGGGAAAAAATAGAGAATATATATATTCTAGATTTTCTTATTATGAATGAAGATAGACATTTAAATAACTTTGGAATTATAAGAGATGTTAATACTTTAAAATGGCTTGATGTTGCTCCGATATTTGATAATGGACAAAGTTTAAATGTTGAATATTATGATGAAAAAGAAGTACATATTTCGGGTAGTGGAAGATTCTTTTATGAAGTAAAACCATTTGATGATATTATAAAAGTAGTTAAAAATATCAAAAGAATAGATATATCTAAGTTAGATGGTATAGTAGAATGGTTTGATGAACTATTACATAAATATCAACATTTAACAGGATATTCCGATACTAGAATTAATAAGTTATGTATTTTGTTAAATAGACAAATTAATAAGTTAAAGAGATTAATTGAAAAATAATCATTATTTAAAAAAAGAAGCAAAAAATTTTGTATGTTATAATACATTTATGGGTTATATACAATTGGAGGTAGTAAAAATGAATAATAAGAAAGAGTATGAAAGAGATGAGCTTCACAAAGCAATATGGAAAATAGCTAATGATTTAAGGGGATCTGTCGATGGATGGGATTTTAAACAATATGTTTTAGGATTTCTATTTTATAGATTTATTTCAGAAAATTTAACAGATTATATTAACAAATTAGAACCAGATGTGAATTTTGATTATGCTAAAATATCTGATAAACAAGCTGAATATGGTAGAAATGAAACATTAAAAGAAAAAGGTTTTTATATACTTCCAAGTGAATTATTTTGTAATGTAAGAAATAAAGCTAAACAAGATTATGATCTTAATGTGACTTTAAATAGAATCTTTAATAATATAGAAAATTCTGCTAAAGGTACTGATTCAGAAGATGATATGAAAGGATTATTTGATGATATAGATGTTAATAGTAATAAGTTAGGCAATACAGTAAAAGAACGTAATGATAAGTTAGTTAAGATTCTTGACTCTATTGGCGATCTTCCTTTAGGAAATTATCAAGATAATACAATTGATGTTTTT
>CANQHW010000030.1 GCA_947623855.1 uncultured Bacilli bacterium
CATCTAAGTGATAATCTAAAAAAACTAGGTATTAAAATCTTACGTTTAAAAACTGGAACTCCTCCTCGTATTAAAGCTAGTTCCATTGATTTTTCTGTTATGAAAGAAGAAAAAGGTGACGATGAATATTGGACCTTCAGTTTCGATAATCCACCTTTATATGATAAAAATAACCAACAAAAATGCTATTTAATTTATACTACTCCCGAAACTAAAAAATTAATCTTAGATAACCTAGATAAATCCAGTATGTATGGTGGTATCGTAGAAGGTGTGGGCCCTCGTTACTGCCCATCTATTGAAGATAAAATCGTCCGTTTTAGTGATAAAGAACGTCATCAATTATTCCTAGAACCGGAAAGCTTGTATTATGATGAATGGTACTTACAAGGTTTTTCTACTAGTATGCCTAAAGACATTCAAGAAAAAATGGTTCATTCCCTAAAGGGATTAGAAAACGCTATTATTACTAAGAATGCTTATGCTATTGAATATGATGCTATTGATCCTCTACAAATAAGTCCATCCCTTGAAAATAAAGTTATAACTAATCTTTTCACCGCCGGTCAAATAAATGGTACTTCTGGTTATGAAGAAGCCGCTGGTCAAGGCTTAATTGCTGGTATTAATTCCTCTTTAAAACTCCAAAATAAAGAACCCTTAATTTTAAAAAGAAATGAATCTTATATTGGTGTTTTAATAGACGACTTAGTAACTAAAGGTACGAAAGAACCCTATCGTATGTTAACATCAAGGGCCGAATTCCGTTTACTTCTTCGTCATGATAATGCTGATTTACGTCTTCGAAAATATGGATATAATGTTGGTTTAATAAATGAAGAACAAATGAATCGTTTAACTAAGAAAGAACAAGATATAGCTACTTTAACTAAATATTTACAAGAACATCACTTAACTAACCAAGATAAAGAACTATTTAAAAAATATAATCTAGAAATACCTAAAGAAAATATCACTTACTATCAATTATTAAAACGTCCCGAAATAAAAATATCTTTCTTACAAGAATTATTAAATCTAGATTATAATGCTGAAGTCTTAGAACAAGTCGAAATAGCTACTAAATATGAAGGTTATATTGCTAAATCTTATAAAGAAGTCGAAAAATTAACCAAACTCGAAGAAAAAGAAATCCCCGAAGATATTAACTATAAAAATATTAAAAACTTAGCTAGTGAAGCGCGTCAAAAACTCGAATTAGTTTGCCCTAAAACTTTAGCTCAAGCTTCTCGTATCAGTGGTGTAAATCCAAGCGACTTATCTGTTTTACAAGTTTATTTAAAAAAGGAGTATAACAAAAATGACTGAACAAGAATTTATTAAGAATTTAACTGAATTAAATATTACTCCTCCATCTGATGCTTTAGCCAAATTAAAAACCTATTGTACTTTCTTACAAAATTATAATAAACACACTAATTTAACAGCTATTACCGAAACAAAAGATATTTATTTAAAACACTTCTATGATTCTTTAACTATAATCAAAGTAATAGATTTAAATACTATAAATACATTACTTGATATTGGTACTGGTGCTGGTTTTCCTGGTCTTGTCTTAAAGATTTTTTATCCAGATTTAGAAGTAACTTTACTAGATAGTAATAATAAAAAGCTAAAATTTTTAGAAGAATTATGCGAAAAATTAGATCTTAAAGTAACTTTAGTCCATGCTCGTGCTGAAGAATACATTAAAGATAAACGCGAATATTTTGATTTAGTAACCTCCAGAGCTGTGGCATCTCTACCAATCCTTAGTGAATTATCTCTTCCCTATGTTAAAGTAAATGGTTACTTTATCGCTTTAAAAGGTGAAGCCCAAAATGAAATTCAATCTAGTTCTCATATCTTACCTACTTTAAATAGTAAAATAATAGAAATTAAAGAATTTACTCTCCCCATCGAAGAATCTAAAAGAACTATTATTAAAATCGAAAAACTTAAGCCCACTTCTCCAACCTATCCTCGTCCCTATAACCAAATATTAAAAGATTATAAATAAAAGTTATTTCTCTGTATCGAAATAACTTTTTAAAATAAAGAATTATTTCGTTATACCGAAATAACTTTACAATTCAAAAAATATATTATATAATGGTACTGAGGTGAATTTTTATGCTTGTAAGAGAAAATTATTTATCCAAAATTCGTGGATTTTATGACTCTGATTTAATAAAAATTTTAGTTGGCATCAGAAGATGCGGCAAATCCGTAATACTAACTCAAATTATTGACGAATTAAAAAAGCAAAAGAAAATCCAAGATGATCATATAATCTTTATTAATTTTGAATATATCGAATATGAAGATTTAATAGATTATAAAAAATTAAACAAATATGTTAAGGAAAAGATTATTGATTCCCAAATGTATTATTTATTTTTAGATGAAGTGCAAAATGTTGATAACTTTGAAAAAGTAGTTAATTCCTTGCGTGCCTCTGTCAAAAATTTAAGCATCTTTTTAACCGGATCTAATAGTAAATTACTATCAGAAGAATTATCTTCCGATTTATCTGGTAGATATGTCCTATTTAATATAAATCCCTTGTCATATAAAGAATTTATTACTTTAACCAATAAAGATCCTTATAGCATAACAAAATTCTGGGATTATGCTAAATGGGGAGGACTTCCTAATAGATGTGAATTTACCAATGAAGATAATATCAAAAATTACTTACATAGTGTTTATGACTCTATAATATTAAGAGATGTTGTAAAAAGACTCAATATAAAAGATACTACTTTATTGGATATAATATTACAATATATAATTGAAACTATGGGAAGAGAATTTTCTTCTGATAATATTATTAAATATTTAAAGAAAGAAAATCGTAGTATATCTACTGAAACTTTATATAATTATTTAAATGCTTTATGTAAAGCCTTAATTATTAAAAAAGTTTATAGATATGACATCTCTGGTAAAGGTGTTTTAAAAACTTTGAATAAATATTATGCCACCGATTTAGGTATTGCTCAAATAAAAAATACCAATCCAGAATTTAAAAATTATATAGTTCTAGAAAATATCGTTTATAATGAATTAATAAATCGCGATTATGAGGTTTATATTGGAAAAAATAAAAATAGCGAAATAGATTTTATTGCCAAAAAAGATGGAAATACAAAGTACATTCAAGTAACCTATGAATTAGAAGGACATGAACAAGCTATTGAAAGAGAATATGGAGCTTTTAAATCAATAACCGATAACTATCCTAAATATATTATTTCTTTAGATAAGGTAAACTTATCTAAAGATGGAATAATTCATTTAAACATTCTTAATTTTCTTTTAAATGATGATTTTTAATTAAAAAAATCAGTTGCAAAAAGATTAACTTTAAGGTATTATTAATATAGATAATTATAAGAATATGGACAAAGAAGTTTTACAAGTAAATATCGATGATATAATTCCTAATCGTTTTCAACCACGATTATCTTTTGATGAACAAGGTTTACAAGAACTAGCAGCATCCATCAAAGAACACGGAATTATTCAACCTCTTGTATTACGTAAATTAGGTAATAAATATGAAATCATTGCTGGTGAAAGAAGATATAAAGCCAGTCAAATGGCGGGATTAACTACTGTTCCAGCGGTTATTTCGAATATCGATGATAATAAAAGTGCGGAAGTTGCTTTAGTTGAAAATTTACAACGCCGCGACTTAACCCCAATAGAAGAAGCTCGTTCCTATAAAAGTTTATTAGATAAAGGGTATCTTACCCAAGAAGAACTAGCTAAAAAAATGGGTCTTTCTCAATCTTCTATCTCTAATAAGTTACGCTTACTTAATCTTGATGAATCTGTCCAACAAGCATTATTAGAAGAAAGAATAAGTGAACGTCATGCCAGAGCCCTACTTGCTTTAACCAATAAAGATGATCAAAAAAAATTCTTAGAAAAAACTATTACTGAAAGACTAACCGTTCGTAATCTAGATGCTGAAATAAAAAAATACCTTGAAGGTAGTGATGCTTCCATTCCTAAAGTTAATTTAACTCCCAATTTAGAAGCTATTAAAAATAATGCTGTTGATTTAAATCAAACTCGCCTACCAGTAGATACTATGATGGTACCTGATTCTGTTTTAACCGATTATTCCGATAAATTACCTGAAAAAACTCCTCCTCAAGAACCAGAGGTAGATTTATCATCTTTATTAAATAATCCTACTCCTAATAAAGTAGATTTAGGATTACCAACTATCGAAGATTTAAAAGAAGAGGAAAATCATCCTACAACTAATCGTTTCTTCAATGACCTACCTCCCGTATCTAATTCCTCTAAAAATGAAAATGAATATGATATAAATTCTTTATTTCAAACTAATAATAATTTTGATCCAACTAACCTTGATGTTATTGATAATCCCATGACTTCTAAAAAAGAAGAACCTGCCATTCCTCTCCCTGATAACGATAATAATTCTTATCTTGGGCCACAAACTAATCGGTTCTTTAACAGTATTTCTACTGATACCCCTGCGGTTACTAATCCCGAACAACCAAACAAAATATTTGACCCTATGTCTTTAGTTGAAGATGAAAAAATAGATACTCTAACAATGAATCCTTCTTCTGAAAAATCTATTATTGATAATACTATAAATACTTTAAAACAATCTGGGTTAAATGTTGAACTTAATACTACAGATACTTTAAATTCTACAATCTATACTATAATAATTAGAAAATAACCTTTTTGGTTATTTTTTTAACTTTTTCTTGACGAACATATATTTGTATTATATAATTATTTTACAAGTAGAAAATATGGAGGTTTTTTAAATGAATGAATTAGTATTAAATGATGTTAAAATTGAAAATTTAATTTATGAAATAAGAGGTAAACAAGTGATGCTAGACTTTGATTTAGCTTCTTTGTATAATGTGGAAACTAAAAGAATTAATGAAGCAGTTAGAAATAATCCCCAAAAATTTCCCGAAAGATTTAGTTTTGAATTATCAAATGATGAATATCAAAACTTGAGGTCGAAATTTTCGACCTCAAGTTCAACAAACAATCATGGTGGAAGAAGATATAATCCTCGAGTATTTACTGAACAAGGTGTAGCAATGCTTTCTACGATTTTAAAATCCCCTATTGCTGTTCAAACAAGTATTAATATAATGGATGCATTTGTTCATTTAAGACACTATGTTACTGATAAAGAATTACGTATATCTAATATGGAAACAAAAATAATTGAGCATGATAGAAATATAAAATTATTACAAGAATCATTTTCTAAATTAAGCGAAAAACAAAAAGTAAGCGAAATATATTTTAATGGTCAAATATTTGATGCTTATTCTAAGATATTAGATATCTTTAAAAATGCTATAGTATCTTTAATTATTATTGATGCTTATGCTGATAATACTTTATTAGATATTATTAAAAGATTAAATATAAATGTAACGATAATAACTAAACCAAATAATTTATTAACTAAGCAAGATATCGAAAAATATAATAAACAATACCATAATTTAAAAGTAAAATATGATAATACTTTTCATGATAGATATTTTATTTTAGATAATAATATAATTTATCATTGTGGAGCAAGTATAAATAGAATTGGTTATAAAACATTTTCCATTAATTTAATAAATGATAAAGAAATAATTAATGCCTTATTAAATAAAGTAATTTAATGATTATTTTATCTTTTTTAAAGTTTTCCTTTCCTCTATATAAATTGGGTTTTTAAATTCCTTTATCATCTATTATATGATCTTTTAATTCTCTATCCAACTCTTTCTTTAAATATTATAACACTAAAATATATATTAAAATATCCATAGAAAAGGAGTTAACTATTCTTCTTCTGTACTTTTTACTTCATAAACCCCTTCACTGCCATCAATAAAGTAAAAAATATTACTATGTTCTAAATCATTATCTAACTTTCCTGTAATAGCATTTAAAGCCATCCCTACGACATTTTCCGGTTTTTGATACCAAGTAACTTCTCTATCTTTTTCATAAGCTTCTACCGTCTCAACCCACATATTTTTCGAAATATTTCCCAGTTTATTTTCCACTGCTCGATTATCATCATATCCATTCCATACCATCATCATAATATCTGGATTATATCCAACCATATAACAATCTGTTCCTGTTGTTCCCGTTTTCACTGCATACTTTCTTGAAATCTTTCCCGCAATACTTAATACTGTAGGAGTATTATAATCGATAAAAGCTGAATTATAAGTACTAGTTAACATCTCATTTAATATATAAACATAACTAGGTTCTAATACCAAATTATCCTTCTTTTTCTTTTCATATAAAACGTGTCCCTCTAAATCTTCCACTCTTGTAATAAAAGATATCTCCCTTTTATAACCGCCACTGGCTAAAGTTGTATAAGCATTAGCATAATCTAACATTGATAACTCGACAGTTCCTAAAGGTAGGGATACAATCGGATCTAAACTCTTTCTAATCCCCATCTTCTTTGCGGTATCTACTAATACTTCCTCTCCTAAAAACAAATGTGTCTTCACTGCATAAATATTATCACTATATGATATCGCGGCCGCCATTGTAATATTTTGATTCCCATATTTTCCATTATAATTTTCCGGACTATAAGTTTGATTATTAGCAAAAACAAAGTTTGTTGGTTCACTTAAAAAAGTACTTGAAGATGTCATTCCATTTTCTAAGGCCGCATAATAAAGTAGCGGTTTCATCGTACTTCCCACTTGTCTTTCCGCATCAATTGCTCTATTATACTGACTTTTTGCATAATCTACTCCCCCAATTAACCCTAACACATTTCCGGTTTTAGGATCGATCGCCACACTCGCAACTTGTAAATCTTCGGTATCTTGCATTTCCTTTACCATAGCTTCTTCCATCGTTTTTTGAGTGTCCATATCTAATGAAGTATAAATCTTTAATCCCCCTGTTTCAATTAACGAATCTGGTACACTATCTAAAGTATGCAACTCATCATAAACCGCATCTTGATAATACATCAAAGTTTGTAAATTATTTTCACTCTTCTTTCCATAAATACTTACTTCTTCCTTAAATAAATTATTATATTCTTCTTCACTTAACTTTTTATTTTTAACCATTGCTTTTGCTACTATTAAAGCTCTTTCTTTCGCTGCTTCATATGAAGTCACCGGATTAAAGTAATACGGACTTTTCGGAATTCCTGCTAAAATAAGTGCTTCTTCTAAAGTAACATCTTTTGCACTCTTATTAAAATAATAATTCGCCGCATTCTCTATTCCATAATTCCCCTGTCCATAATTAATTGTATTTAAATAACCTTCTAATATTTTATCTTTATCATAATGGACCTCTAACTTTAAAGTAAGCCATGCTTCCTCAATCTTTCTACTCCACTTCTTATCAAAATCTAAATATAAATTTTTAATATATTGTTGCGATATCGTCGAAGCACCCGCTACGATCTCTCTATTTGCTAAATTACTAAAAAAAACTTTAATAATTCTTAAATAATCAAACCCATTATGTTTATAAAAGTTTTTATCTTCAACACTAATCACAGCATCAATAATATATGGACTAACATCTTCTAAATCAACCCATCTACTAGAAGAAGACCCTTGATAAACTAAATTTTCTTTTCCATCATAAATATAAAAATGTCCCGAATTTTTAATATCTAACGTTGGAGCAAAATAAGCACATACATATAAACTTGCTAAACTTATTAAAAAAATTATCAAAAGGACTAGACAAATCTTATAAAATCTCTTAAAATGTTTCACGAGACATCACCATACTCTTAGTATGTAAAGAAATAAATAATTTATAATTATTTCTTTAAGTCTTATGTTATAATTAATAATCAAGGAATGGGATTTATGGAAAAAGATCTACCATATACATTAACTATTACTTCTAAAGACTTTAATATCGTAGAAGAAGTCTTAGTTAATATATCTGCACATTGTTATTCATTTTATTATGATAATACTTTAAATAAAATAACTATTACCAATAATTTAATATACGAACGTGATAATAATGCGTATTACTTTAAATTAGATTCCCATAATAAAGAATGCTCTTATCTATTTAAAGAAAAAGATCTTAATTTTGCTATTAAAGTACATTCTTGTAATTATGCCAAAAAGGATAATAATATAACCTTTACTTATAAACTAGAAAGTCAAGAAGAAGAAATAACTATTACATTAGAAAGGAAATAAATATGATTGAAGAAAGTATCAAAAAATCTTTAGAAACGGCCTTAAATACTTTAGAAGTTTCTAATCAAGTTATCGAATTAACTAAACCCCAAAAAAAAGAAAATGGGGACTTTGCTACCAATATTGCTTTAAAACTTGCTAAAACTTTACAAGATAATCCCCTAAATATTGCCAATAAAATAAAAGAAAACTTTAAATGTGATTTAGTAACTACCATCGAAGTTGCACCACCCGGATTTATTAACTTCTTTGTTAAAAAAGATTACTTACTTGATAATATTAATACTATTATTAAAGAAGGAACTAAATACGGAAGTAATACTAGTGGCAAAGGTTTAAACTACAATATTGAGTTTGTTAGTGCCAACCCTACTGGTATCCTCCATTTAGGTAATGCTCGTGGGGGCGCTTATGGGGACTCCCTTGCTCGGATTTTAAGATTTAGTGGTTATGATGTTACCGAAGAATACTACGTTAATGATGCTGGGGTGCAAATAACTAATTTAGGTCTTTCTATTCAAGCCCGTTATCTAACCCTTTTAGGTATACCCACCGAAATTCCAGAAAATGGTTATCACGGACCTGAAATAACCGAAATTGCCAAAGACTTATACCAAGAACATAAAGATACTTTAAAAGATCAAACTCTAGATTATTATAAAGAACTAGGTACTAATATCTTACTTGCTAAAATCAAAAAAGTTTTACAAGATTATCGTATTAATTTTGATGTCTACTCTAGTGAAAAAGAAATTGTTAGTAAAAGTAACCTTCCTAAAATGATTAAGACAATGCAAGATAATGGCTACGCTTATGAAAGCGATGGTGCTACTTGGTTAAAATCTAGTGTTCTAGGTGATGATAAAGATCACGTCTTAATCAAAAATGATGGTAGTTATACTTACCTAGTTCCTGATATTGCTTATCATATTGATAAAATAAAAAGAGGTTATACTAACCTAATTGATGTTTTAGGAACCGACCATCACGGTTATGTTGCACGTCTTAAAGGTTCCCTAAAAGCTTTAGGTTATAATCCTGATATCTTAGATGTTAAACTTCTCCAACTAGTTCGTCTGGTAAAAGATGGTATCGAAATTAAAATGAGTAAAAGAACCGGTAACTCTGTAAGTTTACAAGAACTAATTGATGAAGTTGGCATCAATGCCGCTCGTTATTTCTTCTCGATGCGAAGCTTAGATACCCAAATGGATTTTGACCTTGAACTTGCCAAGAAAACGTCAAATGAAAATCCCGTTTATTACGTATCTTATGCCTATGCCCGTACCTGTACTATTTTAAATTCTTATAAAAATATAAAAAATATTAATAAATACCTATACATTAACGATATTTTATCATATAATGTTTTAGAAAAATTATATGAGTTTCCATCTGTTGTTAAAAATGCTGCTGAAAAGAAACTACCTCATTTAATAACTAACTATGTCTATGACCTTGCTAGCAGCTTCCATCTATTGTACTCTAAAAAGAGATTCATAACTGATAATGAAGATGAAACAATGGAAAACCTTAATTTTTTAAGTGCTATCAAAATAACTATTAAAAATGCACTTGATTTAATTGGTGTCATCCCACCAGAGAAAATGTAGAAGGAGTATTATATATGAAATTAAAAAATATTAGTGAAGAAGAACTAGAAACAATGTCTTATGATGATATTGCTTATGAAATTTTAAAAGAAACTGGTAAAAAAGCTAAAATAGCAGATCTATTTAAAAATGTATGCGAACTACTTAATCTAAGTGATGCTGTATATGAAAATCAAATTGGGGAATTTTTCCAAGTTTTATCTACCGATCAAAGATTTACCATGTTAGATAATGGTTACTGGGATTTAAAAACCCGCCATAAATCCAATATTGTCATGGATATTGAAGAAGATGATGATGTTCCTGCTG
Organism: uncultured Bacilli bacterium; assembly: GCA_947623855.1. Classification (GTDB taxonomy): domain Bacteria; phylum Bacillota_I; class Bacilli_A; order RF39; family UBA660; genus CALWAM01. The sequence continues at coordinate 10,169 of CANQHW010000030.1, forward strand.
AACTGGAAGAAGAAGAGGAAGATCTAGAAGAAAAAGAAAATGAAGATATCTTTTATGACGATAATGTTACCGATGATGACGAAGCTGAAGATGAATTAAAAGATTTAGCAATTATTGATGAAGATGATGAATCAGCCGATTTACTATAAGGAGGTATAAGTTATGCACGACCGCTTAGAAGCGATTAAAGAAAAATATAATGAAGTAAGTGAAAAACTAACTAATCCCGAAGTTCTAAGTAATTATAATTTACTTAAGAGTTTATCTAAAGAACAAAAAGATTTAGAAAGTATTGTTTTAAAATATGATGAACTAACTACAGCCAAGAACAATTTAGAAGAAGCTAAAACAATGTTGAGTGATTCTGAACTAGCCGAGATGGCTAAACTAGAAATCGCCGACTTAGAAGAAAAAATTCCTAAAATTGAAGAAGAATTACAAATAATGTTAGTTCCTAAAGACCCTAATGATGGTAAAGATATCATTATGGAAATTCGGGGCGCTGCCGGTGGTGATGAAGCTAACATTTTTGCTGGAGACTTATTT
>CANQHW010000031.1 GCA_947623855.1 uncultured Bacilli bacterium
CTTTTAAGAAAGAAGTATCATTTTGGGGGTTATATTCATGCGAAGGTGATTCCGGGAGCTAGTTTAGGGTTAGTTAAGAGATTAGCTAGTTTAGTAGATAGATTAAGTACGAATATTGAGTTACCAACAGGAGATAGTTTACGTTTACTAGCGCCGAATAAAAAGGAGGAGGATATTAAAAATATTATGGAGAAAGTTAAAGATTATAAAGTCCCGGCGGGTCAGAGTAGTCAGATGATTATTGGAGCAAGTAAGGAAAGTGATTTAAAGATTTTACAAAAAAGTGAGAGTTTATATAGTAAGTATAAGTTAAAAAGAGTTTTTTATTCGGCTTATATTCCGGTTAATAAAGATAATTTATTACCAATGATTAAAAATCCCCCTTTATTAAGAGAGCATCGACTTTATCAAGCAGATTGGTTATTAAGATATTATCATTTTAAAGTTAAGGATTTATTGGATGAAGAGAATGCGAATTTTAATGTTTTATTAGATCCGAAAGCAAGTTGGGCTTTAAGACATATTTTAGAGTTTCCTAAGGAGATAAATAAGTGTAGTTATTATGAGTTATTAAGAATACCTGGAATTGGGGTGACAAGCGCCAAAAGGATTATGGCATCAAGAAGACATTTTACCATTACTTTTAAAGATTTAAAAGCTTTAGGAGTGGTAATAAAAAGAGCAAAATATTTTATTACTTGTAATGGGAAGTATTTTATGGATACAAAGTATTTTAAGGCTTCTTTTATTAAAGAGAATTTGTTATTGGAAGATTATAAAAAAGAGGATATGAGAAAGGAACAATTGAGTTTATTTTAATGAAAAAGGATGAAGCTATTTATATATATAATGATACGTTTATAAGTCTTCTTACTTTGATGAATTATTTATTAGAGAAGAAGATTATTCCTAAAGATATTGTTAATACTTCTTATAATCCTACATTATTTGATAAAGTTAAAAGATTAGAGTTAGAAGAAACAGATATAATAAAGGTTTATCTTAATAAATTTAAACAAAATATTTTTAATACGTTATATTTTTGTTTTATTTCGAATCATGAATATAAAGAGATAATAATGTATTACTTTTTAGTTCATGCAGTCCAATATCAGGATAAAGTCTTTTATTATCGGAATTTAAAAAGTGTAAATACAATTCTTAAGATTACTAAGTATGTGAAGAATGAGAATCATAAGATGAAGGGTTTTTTAAGATTTAGAGAATTAGAAAATAAGGTTTTATATGCGAAGATGGAACCGGAAAATGATATTATTTTACTTTTATCTAAACATTTTGAGAAAAGGTTAAGAAATGAGTATTGGATTATTGAGGATGTAAAAAGAGGGATTTATAGTATTTATGATAAAAAGAATTATTATTTAGTTAGTAAAGAGGATTTTAAACCTTTAAAGTTAAAGTTTAGTACAGAAGAGTTAATGATGAAGGATTTATGGCAAAGATTTTATGAGACGATTGGGATTAAGGAAAGGAAAAATGAACGATGTCGAAGAAGTTTTATGCCAAAGAAGTATTGGAAATATATTATAGAAATGGAGAATGGTTATGAGAAGGATAGTTAAGAATAATGAGTTAAGGGAAAAGATGGCAGAAGCAATTACTCTTTTATGTGAACCGGTAGCGTCGACTTTAGGGCCGCAAGGGAGTAATGTAATTATTGATAATACGAATTGGGCTCCGTTTATTACTAATGATGGAGTAACGATTGCAGAAAGTATTAGTAGTGAGGATGTGGTGATTAATACAATTTTGGAGATTGCTAAAGAAGCAGCGTTTAAAACTAATGAAATGGGAGGAGATGGAACGTCTTCGACGTTAGTTTTATTAGAAAGTATTTTTAAGGAAGGATTAGAGGTACTTAAAACAGGAGTAAATCCGATGGTATTAAAGAAAGAGTTGCTTAAGTTATTAGAAGAGATGGAGTTAGAGATTAGAAAGAAGTCTTTTAAACCGAGTGAGGATAATCTTTTAGCTATAGCAAGTATTTCAGCGAATTCTAAAGAGATGGGACAGATTATTACTGAAGCTTATTTGAAAGTTAGAAATAAACAAGCGATAATGATAAAGGAAGGAAATGATAAAACAATAGTTAAACATATATTAGGGTATTCTTTGGATACTTTAATAGGAAGTAGGTATTTTTTTAGGGAACAAGATAATATTAATTTAAAAGATTGTAAGATTTTAATAACTACGAATTATGTAAATACTATGGAAGAGATAGCTTTTATTGTTAATTATATACTTAGTGAGAAAAAAGATTTAGTTATTATGGCTTTAGATTATAGTGATGATTTTATGAATGAAGTTATTGCTTGGGATATGGAAAATGATATAAAGATTGTGGTACTTAAAGTTAGTGATTATGGGATAGAAAGATTAGCTATTTTAAATGATATTGCTTTAATAACTGAGGGATTAATTAATGATAGTTATATGGTTAAATATTTAGGGAATATAAAAGAGATTAATATTAATAAAGAGATTACGACAATTTATTTTGATAGTAATGAGAAGATTAAGAAGAAGATTAAAGAATTAAAAGAATTAGATAGGAGTAATGAGATAGAAAAAGATTTTATTAATAAACGGATAGCGATGTTGGATACCGGGTTGATAGAGATATTAGTGGGTGATAAGACTGAGGCCGCAAAAAGAGAAAAGAAAATGCGCTATGATGATGCTTTGGGTGCTATAGATACTGCTACTAAAGGGGTATGTTTAGGAAGTGGACTTACTTTATATGAAATAAGTGAAGAAAAGTTTAATAATACATTAATTAGTAATTCTTTAAAAGTACCTTTTAAGAAGATTATGTATAATGCGGGTTTAGATAGTGAAGATATTATTAAGGTTATTAAAGATAGTCATTATAAAAAGATTTATAATGTAGTGACAGAAGAATATGAGTTAAGTAGCGAATCTGAGGTTTTGGATGCTACAGAGGTGGTTATTAATTCGTTAACTTATGCAATATCTATAGCAAGTATGTTACTTACTACTTCTTGTTTAGTGATTAATGAGGAGGAGAAGATAAAACCTTATCCAGAATTGTAATATTGATAATATTATTTTATAATAATAGGGGTGAAGTTATGAAAGTATTGAGTATTAGACAACCATGGGCTTCTTTAATAGTATATGGATATAAGAAGTATGAATTTAGATCTTGGAAGACTAAATATAGAGGGGAATTTTTAATTCATGCTAGTAAGATGGTCGAAAAAGATAATTTAGAACGTTTTAAACATTTAAATATTCCCTTTCCAACGGGAGTGATTATGGGTAAAGCTTATTTAGAAGAAGTTTTAGAAATGGATAAAGAGTTAGAAGAGAAACTTAAGAAAGAAAATGCTTTGGTATATGGGAAAAGTTTAACAAGAGGAGCTTATGCGTTTAAACTAAGGGATATTACAAAATTAGATAATTATATTGAGGTGAAGGGAAAACTAGGGTTTTGGAATTTTTCTCGATAAACCTAGAAGTTTTTTTATAAATTTTATGATATAATTAGATTATAGAATTTGAGGTATGTTATGAAGATCGCAATATTTACGGATGCTTATGAACCCCATACATCGGGAGTTACTACTAGTATTAAGATGTTAAAAGAAGCTTTAATTAAGATGGGACATAAGGTTTATATAGTAACAGCTAATTTAGAAAAATATCGATTTAAATATGATGAGAAGAATAATATTATATATATACCAGGAGTTAAGACAGGAATTTATAAAACACGACTTACAAGTGTATACTCAAGGAAAGCTTTAAAAATAATTAAGAGTTGGGATTTAGATATTATCCACTCCCAAACAGAGTTTGCGATTGGGACTTTTTCAAGGATTGTAGCTAAAAAACTTAATATACCTATAGTCCATACTTATCATACAATGTTAGAAGATTATGTACATTATGTAACTCATGGACATTTTGATAATTGGGGAAAAAAAATTGTTGTTAAGTTAACAAAGTATTTCTGTGAAAAGAAGTGTGATGAATTAATTGTTCCAACAGATAAGATAAAAGAGTTATTTACTTTGAAATATGAAATAAGCAAGCACATCAATGTTATTCCAACAGGGATAGATACTATTAAGTTTGAGAAAAATGAAGTAATTGATAAAGAAGTTAAGAAGTTAAAGAAAAAATATAATTTTAATAAAGATGATTTTATTATTGGATGTGTAGGAAGAATTGCGAAAGAGAAAAGTTTAGATAAACTTTTAAAGTATTTTAAGAAACTGAGTGAAGTTAGTAGGAAATATAAATTAATTATAGTAGGAGAAGGTCCAGAGCTTCGGGAACTTAAAGATTTAAGTAGTTCTTTAGGATTAGATGATAAGGTTATATTTACTGGGTTAGTTAATTATGAGAAAATTCCAATATATTATAATTTATTTGATGTTATGACTTCGTTTTCTAAAACGGAAACGCAAGGTCTTACTATTATCGAAGCTTTAGCAGCTTCTAAACCGGTGATATGTATTGATGATGAAAGTTTTAGAGAGATGGTACAACATAATTATAATGGTTTTTTATTTAATAATTATCAAGAGTTTAGAGATAATATTTTAAAATTAGGTAATCAAGAAGAGTTATATGAAACAATGTGTATTAATGCAAAGAATAGTGTATATAAATACTCTAAAGAAGTATTTGCTGCCGAGATTTTAAAAGTTTATTATAAAGCTTTAGAAGATAAAAATAAAGGATGGTATTAGCATCCTTTATTTTTTCTTGGGTAAGTCGATATCGACTTTAACTACTTTTTTCGTCTTGGGGTTTTTCGAAGATGGTTCTTTGGAAGTAGTTTTGGGTTTAGAAGGAGATTTCTTCGTTTTCTTATTTTTATTAGAAGGAGTAGTTTTGGGTTTAGGTTTTTCTTCGTGTTTTTCTTCGTCGTTTAGAAGTTTATCTTTTAATTTTTCTTTTCGTTCTTCTTCACGTTTAATTTGTTCGGGATCGACTTTAACAACATTATCAGAGATACTTTGTTCAACTTTCTTTTTAACGGTCGTTAATTTAAAGATTTTAACGATATCATAGATAACGATAATTAAAGCAGGTAGTAAGACTAATAAAAGCCATCCTCCCGTAGTAGCTAGAAGGGATTGAACTCGTCCTAATTGAGGGATTTTAAAGAGAGTTTTACCAATAATATTACCTGGTTCGACTAAAGCAGCATCGGGAACTAAGTTATTATCACCTTTAGTTTTAAATTTAAGACCTTCTTCAGTTTCAACAATATCTACAATCCGGTGGGTAACGGTCATACCTTCATTTAAATAACCACTAGATATAAAGGTAATAACATCACCTTCTTTTAATTTTTTGATATCATCAACTCGAACATCAAAGATAACATCATAAACATTAATATTAGGAACCATACTTTGACTAACTATTGTATATAAAGCGAATTTAGGTTTAAATTGTTCACCTTTACGGGCATAGATATTGGCTGCTACGACATAATAGATTAAAAAAGCAGCAATAAAAAGAAGTAATGCTAAAAGAAACCAAGAGAAAACCTTAGATATATATTTAATTACCCAATTTTTATTCTTTTTATCTTCCATATTTATGCCTTCTACTCTATTATAATTATAGTTTATATTATTAGCTTTGACAAGTATTTAATAAAAATACTGACAATTTACTTGTAAAGAAAAGGATTAGTATTACTCTAACCCTATTCCTAATTTAGCTGTTAAATGTTTTCCTTGGTCGTCATCTTGACTATATGCTCGGTTAATATATTTATATACTACTGTGATGTTGTGATATTTCTTAGGGGTTATAACACGATCTTTAAAGATTTCTTTTACTCCGTTAGCTGGGAATGGTTCGTCTTCAACTACTGGAACATCACTACCATCAGTATTAATATATACACTATATACAAGATCATCTAAATGAGTAAAGTTATTATCTACATCAAACCAAACAAGGTCATAGTAATAAGTGGCTTCAGTTTTATTATAGATAGTATATTTTTGAGTAGCAGTCCAGCCTGGAACGATATTTTTCTCATTAACAGTAGATAAGGCTTTAAATTCAATAATGTCTTCGATATTAACATCTGGACAGTTATGGTCACAAACACCATCACCATCTTTATCGACTTTTTCATCAGGTTCACCATCATCATCGGTATCACAGTTTAAGTCACACATTTGATCATTATTGGTATCACAGTTTAAATAACATTTATCTTCACCGTCTTTGTAACAGTTTAGATCACACTTACCATCACCATCATCATCAATGTTACGATCTGGTTTATCATCGCCATCGGTATCACAGTTGGTATTACATTTATCACTACCTTCAGTATAACAGTTTAAGTCACACTTACCGTCACCGTCTTTATCGACGTTTTTGTCTGGTTTACCATCATCATCGGTATCACAGTTAGTGCTACATTTATCACTACCTTCGACATAACAGTTTAAGTCACACTTACCATCGCCGTCTTTATCAACGTTTTTGTCTGGTTTACCATCATTATCGGTATCACAGTTTGTTTCACAAGAACCACTTGGACCAGAACAGTTTAGATCACAATCGCCATCACCGTCGGTATCACAATCTTTATTACATTTACCATCACCGGTTTCATCGATATTTTTATCTGGTTTGCCATCGCCGTTGGTATCACAGTTAGTATCACAGGTACCATCGTTGTTTGGATCACAGTTTAAGTTACATTTACCGTCACCGGTTGTATCACAGTTGGAATCACACTTACCATCGCCGTCTTTATCAATATTTAAATCTGGTTTTCTATCATTATTGGTATCGCAGTTCCAGTTACATTTGCCATCACCGTCAGTATCACAGTTTAAGTCACAGGTACCGTTGCCATCTTCATCACATTCACGGTCACATACACCATCATCATTATCATCAAAGTTTTTATCTGGGACTTGGTCACCATTAGTATCACATTTAGTATCACAGATACCATCTTTATTTTTATCACAGTTATAATCACATTTTTGGTCACCATTTCTATCACAGTTTAGGTCACACTTACCATCGCTATTAGTATCACAATTGTAATCACATTTACCATCGTTGTCAAAGTCACAATTAGTGGTACAGTTATCTGGTTTTGGGGTACTTCCGGAACTACAGTTCTTATCACAGATACCATCACCATTGGTATCACAATTATTATCACAAGAACCATCACCGTTATTATCACAGTTTAAGTCACATTTACCATCACCATTGGTATCGCAGTTATAATCACATTGACCATTACCTGAGGTATCACAGTTATAATCGCATTTACCGTCGCCATTACTATCGCAGTTAATGGTACAGGTAGTGGTACAGTTTTTATCACAGATACCATCACCATCGGTATCACAGTTAGTATCACAAGAAGAGTCCCCATTAGCGTCGCAGTTTAGATCACAGATACCATCACCGTTAGTATCACAGTTGATGTCACAACGTCCGTCGCCATTGGTATCACAGTTTCTGTCACACTTACCATCACCATTAATATCACAATTTAATTTACATTTTTGATCACTTGCACAGTGGTTATCACAGATGCCATCACCATCGGTATCGCAGTTGGTATCACAAGAACCGTCACCATTTTTATCACAGTTGGAATCACAAATACCATCGCCATCACTATCACAGTTATAATCACAGTACCCATCATGGTTATTATCGCAGTTATAATCACACTTACCATCATTATTAGTATCACAATTAAATTTACAAGATTCGGTATTTTCACAGTTTTTATCACAGATACCATCACCATTGGTGTCACAGTTTTTATCACAAGTGCCATCACCGGTAGTATCACAGTTAGAGTCACACTTACCATCTAGGTTACTATCACAGTTTAAATCACAAACGCCATCGTTATCAGTATCACAGTTACGATCACATTTACCATTACCGCTATCATCGATGTTTTTATCAGGTATACCATTACCATCAGTATCACAATTGGTATCACAAACACCGTTATTATCAGGATCACAGTTAACGTCGCACTTTCCATCACCGTTGGTATCACAGTTGCGATCACACTTACCATCGCCGCTATCATCGATATTGGTATCGGGGTTACCATCACCATTGGTATCACAGTTGATATTACATTTATTATCACCATCAGTATCACAGTTAACATCACATTTACCATCTAAATCGGCATCACAGTTGTAATCGCATTTGCCATCAAGGTTAGTATCACAGTTATATTCACATTTACCATCAGAGTCATTATCACAGTTATAATCACATTGACCATCGTGGTTGGTATCACAGTTAGAACTACATCCCATATGGCAGTTAGTATCACATACACCATCGTTATTCGTATCACAGTTATAATCACAAGTACCATTACCATCACTATCACAGTTTAAGTCACAATTACCATCAAGGTTGGTATCACAGTTTTTATCACAGGTACCATCATTATTGGTATCACAGTTGCGATCACACTTACCATCGTTATTATCATCACAATCGAAGGTACAATTATTTTTATTATCACTACAGTTAGCGTCGCATTTACCGTCACCATTTTTATCAATATTTAAATCAGGTTTACCATCATTATTGGTATCACAGTTAGTATCACAGATACCATCGTTATTCGTATCACAGTTTAGGTCACACTTACCATCATTATTCGTATCACAATTAGTATCACAAATACCATCAACGTTTAAGTCACAGTTCTTATCACATTTACCATTACCATTCGTATCACAGTTATAATCACATTTACCATCATCATTGGTATCACAGTTCTTATCACAACGTCCGTCGTTATTAATATCACAGTTTCTTAAACAAGCTCCATTACCATCGCAGTTCTTATCACAAACGCCATCACCATCGGTATCACAATTATAATCACATTTATTATCCCCATTGGTATCGCAGTTTAAATCACATTTACCATCACCATCAGTATCAACATTGGTATCTGGTTTATTATCATTATTGGTATCACAGTTATAATCGCAATGCCCATCGCCGTTATCATCACAGTTTAATTTACAAGAAGCATTTCCGTTACAGTTAGAATCACAGATGCCATCACCATTCTCATCACAGTTGCGGTCACACTTACCATCACCGGTAGTATCACAATTAGAATCGCAAATACCATCGCCGTTGGTATCAACATTTTTATCAGGTTTACCATCATGGTTGGTATCACAGTTGTAGTCACATTTATTATCGCCATTTAGGTCACAATTTATTTTACAAGATTGTTCACCGTCACATTTTTTATCACAGGTACCATCACCATCGGTATCACAGTTATAATCACATTTACCATCATTATTGGTATCACAGTTTAAGTCACAAACGCCATCACCATTACTATCAACATTTTTATCAGGTTTTTTATCTTTATTAGTATCACAGTTTAAGTCACAAACGCCATCATTATTGGTATCACAATTTAACTTACAGCTATAATTTCCATCACAATTCTTATCACAAATGCCATCACCATCGGTATCAAGGTTTTTATCAGCTTTACCATCACCATCAGTATCACAGTTGGTATCACATTTACCATCACCATTGGCATCAATATTCCATTTTATATTACCTTTTTTATCAGTACAGTTTTTATAACAATAATCATCATCGTCATAATAACAATTGACATCACAAACGCCATTACCCCAAACATCAACGTTTTTATCAGGATAGCCATCACCATCAGTATCACAGTTTAAATCACAAACACCATCGCCATTACGGTCTTGGTTAAGTAAATTTTTATCAGGTTTACCATCACCATCGGTATCAATATTAAAATGCGCAACTTGATCTTTATTCCAATCAATATTTAAGTCAGGTTTATTATCATGGTTAGTATCACAGTTAACATCACACTTATTATCGCCATCAAGATCAATATTTAGATCATATTTTCCATCGTGATCTGTATCGATATTCATGCGTGTATAAAAATATCTATAAGCAGTACAACTAGATATTAAAAGTAACAATAATAAAATAAGTAACCATAACCATTTTACATCATACTTTTTTTCTTCACTATTGTTTTCGTTTATTTTCTTTTCTTCTTCCATAATTTCACCTTTCTTCTGTGTTATTTCTTTGATAGCTTTGATACGTTAAATATCCTCCAATAGAGATGAAGACGAGGGATAAAATAAAAGCGGTACATAAAAGAGCTAGTACTCCTTTAGTTTCATCATCACTTTTTTTCTTTAACTTATCATATTCTTTCATAAAATCTTTTTTAATTTCTTTAGATATTGACTCATTCATTAAACCACTACCTACTATAAGACAATTTTATCACAAATATTTTTTGATATCAATAACTTAAAACAATATTTTTTATAACTTTTATTTTACCTTAAAAAAAGAAGATGTTCTCTTCTATTTTATAGCTTCATTATTGTAGCAACTGATAAACCTGTGGCTTGTGCTATTTGAGTTGGTTGCATTCCCATGTTTAATAAATTATGAGCTGTTGTCATATTAGCTTGTTCTATGCCTTGCTTTATTCCTCTTGCTTCCCCTTCTCTTATGCCTTTCTTTCTGTATGTGTTCATTAAGATTCTTTCTTCTTCAGCTACATCACGATATCCT
>CANQHW010000032.1 GCA_947623855.1 uncultured Bacilli bacterium
AGATATTTTGATCCTAATGATGGTCAGTTCTCTGCAGGTGTTGTCTATATTTATGAACAATTTTTAAACACTGGAAGAACTTTAATGGACCGCTGTGCCGCTGAAGGAGCTATAAGATATTTAGAGTATGATACCTCTGTAAGTGGAGGAATTGCTACAAGAACTTATGGACCATTCTCTCCCGATGCTGAAAGATTTGTTCAAGCCGTAAGAGATGGTGTAGCTATTCCTGGTGGAAGCTATTGTTCCTCTAATGCATGGCAATGGTATCAAGAAGCAAAAGAAGCTAAAGCATCAGATATAAAAGATTATAGTGCTCCTAATATTGAAATAGTTCCAGATGATGATTTTAAACAATCAGAAGATGGAGTTATTGAAGGACATTTACTTGTTCAAACTCCTTCAGGTGAACCTATTACAGGAGAACTAAAAGTTACTCCTCCTAGTGGTGTAAGTTGGGAACTTGATGGTGAAGGAAGAATTGCTGTTAGTGGTACATTAGGTTGTGGTAATAATGAATTAACTGTATCTGTTGCTATCGATTCCAATGGCGAAGATGTTAAAAGTGCCGCTTTAGTAGTAAGTAAAAAAGAAAATAGTTTACAAAGATTTGTCTTATTCCAAACTGGTGGAGGTGTTACCGCAGGAGCATCCTTCCCATTTAATGCTGTAAAAGGATGTTCTGAATGTGAAACTAATATTGAATTTTTATGTAAAGCAGAAGGAACGTATAATGATCCGATAATTTTAAAAGAAGGAACAGTAGATGGTCAAGGAGATACCGAGTGGGAAAGATGCGTATATAATAATAGTGATGAAAAAGGCAATACCTTTAATGCTTTAAAAAATGATTATTGTGTCGTATCTTGTACTGAGGAATGGGATTTTAGATTACCAGGTAATATTCAAACTGTTAGTGGTCGAAACTTCTCCTTCACTGCTCAAATAGGAGCTAAAAGAACATGTCGTTTAGTCGGAGATGCTTCCGGTAATTATACAACTGGAGTAGCAGTAACTCCTGTTAACTACCAAAAGAGTGATGGATTTGCTGCAAGCCCTGAAAAAGGGTACACATCATTTGTTGAAGATTACTACCACTGGGCTAATCAAATGGTTGAGGAATATAATAAATACGCTTTAAATCATGCTAAATATTTGGCCATTACGGAATATTTAAATACAGCCACAAAACACCAACCTTCAAAAAAAATAAGACATTCTAGTGGAGAAAGTAGTTGTTTTGGTAATAGTTATAACCCAACTCCTAAATATCAAACTGATGAATATGTATGGTATGCAGGAAAAACTGGTATTGATTTGAGAAAATATGGGTACACTACTAAATTTAAATTTACAGAACCAAGTAGTGTTCATATTTCCACAACTCCATTTGATGATTATATGTTAAATATCCCGAGCAATAAAGTAACAGACCAAACAACTGATTCTCAAGAATTTCAAAGAGAAGTAGATGGTGTTCGACAATGGGTTATCGATCATTGGGAAACACCAAAAACATTAGAAACATGTACTTCAGAATTAAAAGAAACATATGGTGATTCTCGTATTACAGATATGCAGACTGCTGCGCAAAATGCTGCGGCTGAAGGGGAAAGAATGTTTAACGAAGCTAAAGCAAAAATAGAAGCAATCTTAGAAATGTATGAAGATTGTACAACATGGGTGAATAAATATATCTTTGAACCTGAAATGAGATTTACATACCAAGAAGAATCATATATGGATATGATACTTCAACATCAAAATAAAAATTATTTAATTAATCGTAAAGAAATAGAAAATAAAGAAAGAACATCTCCATTAACATTATCTCAAGAAGATATTACACTAGGTGTTCCAGGAACAGAGTTAGTAAATGGCTCTGCAGGTGTATCATCAAGTGGATATCAATGGCCAACGACTAGTAAAGTTTGTTCAAGAGGTTTTGGAGCCGATCAAGGTATGGATATTGATGGCGAAATGCACGATCCAATATATGCTGCTGCCGCCGGGGATATCGTCGAAGCTGGATGGGACGATTCGTATGGCAATACTATTGTAATTGATCACCATAATGGAATAAAAACTAGATATGCGCATTTAATTAGTATAGCTGTTACAAGTGGGTCAGTTACAAGTGGACAATTAATTGGAGAAATGGGGAATACTGGTAGAGATGTTGTACCTGGTAAAGGTGGAGATGGTTCACACTTACACTTTGAAGTTATAGACAATGGTACTCGAGTTGATCCGGCTAATTACTTAGATATGACTGGTACAAGTAACTGTGGCTCTGGTAGTGGAGGATCTAATAACACTACAAGACGTATTAAACGTGTAGAAGCGTATGGTAGTACTTATCAATATATTCCGAGTTTAACTAGTACGGGAGTTACTACTGAAACAGTTCAGCCAGCTACTTACGGTGAATCCGTAGTTCAATATAATGCTGATGAAACTGAATATCGTAGTGGAGTATACTTCTATACTATTAATCCTACCGGAGAAGTTAAAACTGAACAACAAGTAGATCCAAATGCACCAAATGTTAATCCACTTGGATATGTATATCCTGTAAGTTTAAATACTCCTCAAGGAGATTATCCATACTTCTTGAAGTTTGGATATATAGGAATGTATAATGATTCTGAAAAATTAGGCAGAATAATGGGACCAGCTACTAATGCTATTATCGATGGCGATACCTATGATCAATATCGATGCACTTATAACGTATGTGATCCGACAATGCAAGATTGTCCACCACGAATGTGTGATGTCGTTACTGATAAAAATGGAGAAACCCATTATTATGACAAAGAAGGTAACGAAACCGATAAAAATACACATGATACACAATGTAATTCACGTGATAAAGTATGTACAAGAGAAAAAGATGAAAATGGCAATGATGTATTCTGTGATGCATCTGGGACCTGTTCTCCAGATCCATCATCATACTTAAAATCTTGTGCTAAAGATTGTGCCGGATATCATCTATTAGATTACACAAGTTATACGGGAGCAGAGGTAAACTCTTCTGGAAGACTTCAATTCCTTCCAAAAGTTATATCTCTAAATAAATTATTCTCATCGGGTGATGCTAGTGCCAAAGCTATAAACTGGCAAAATAGTAAAGCCGAAACGACTAAAAATAATATTGAAACAGATGGTGAAAAAATATATGGATATACCCCTGATTTTGAATTTGAACTTACGCCATCTGCCATGTCGGCGATAAGAAACTATAATAAAGAAAAAGAAAAATATGATAAAGGTTATGCTGATTTTAACTTAACATGTGATGGTATAGATTGTAGAAGTGAATTCTTAGATAGTGCTAATTTAAATAGCTTAGGAGTCAAAGTAATAAATAATATGCATGATACTGACAGTGAATTTACTCATGATCAAAAAGGTTATTCTTGGAAATAAGGGAGGTATTAGTATATGCAAGAGTCGTATTGGGGTTATTGGATAATCCTATTAGGTATATTTGTAATAGTTATAATGATGCTTCTTCAAAGCGTTACAACTGGTAATACACAAGATTATTTAATGATGAAAGAAGTTACACAAGCAGCAATGGTTGATTCCGTTGACTTCGCTTACTATAGAATGTATGGAGAAGTTAAAATGAATAAAGAAAAGTTTGTAGAAAACTTTCTAAGACGTTTTGCTGCAAACGTTAACATTGCCACTAATTATCATGTAGCATTCTATGATTTATATGAAGTACCTCCTAAAGTAACCGTTAGGGTATCAAGTAAATCTGGTTCTGCTAGAGTAACACCAAATAGTGAAAGTACTAGTTTTGATGTTGTAAATGATATTAGCGCTATACTAGAGTTTGGTTATTCTAAAGAAGTAGAAAACCCTGGTGGTAGTGATAAAAAGACCGGTTGTAATTTATATATGATGCCGGACTTCCTATCAGTATACAAAAAACATGTAAGTGATGTTTTAAAAGAACCTGAAACCGCTGAAAGTATTCAAACTTTAAATGATGTTAAAAAAGATTTTACAAGAAGATATGGTAGTTACTTAAGCAAAGATTGGAATGGACTAAGACAAAATACGTATATTAATCAATGGTTAGGTAAATATTTAATAGAAAGTAAGTAAAGGAGAATAAAAAATGGGTAATTTAGTCGCAGGAATTAAAAAATTCCTAAGTAATAAAAACACAGTAACAATAATCTGTATTTTAGTAGGAGTAGCAGTTTTATATATCGGTTATAACTGGCGTGTAAATCAAGCTACTTCTCCAATCAGTGTACCTTATGCTAAACAAGAAATATCTTCTCGTACTAAAATTACGGCTGATATGATCGGTATGACAGAAGTACCAAGAAGCATGGTAAGTAGTACTAAAAATATGATAACAAACCGAAATAGTATTATTGATAAGTTTGTTAGTTATGGTGCTATTATCCCTGAAGGTAGTTTTTTCTATAAATCTATGTTATTAGATAAAGCTGAAATGCCAGATGCCGCCTTTTCAGATATGCCAGAAGGTTATACTATTTACAACTTAAGTGTTAACATGGATACTACATATGGTAACTCAATATTCCCTGGTAATCGTATCGATTTATATGCGAGAGCCAGAGTTGATGGAAAAGTTTTGTTTGGGCGTTTAATTGAAAGTATTGAAGTATTAGCAGTTAAAGATAGTAATGGACAACACGTATTTGAAACTACTGTTGAAACCAGAACTCCTGATACTATGCAATTCGTTGTACCAGATGATTTATATGAATTATTAATGACTGCTGAAGAATTAAATATTGATATTTTACCAGTACCAAGAGGGGTTATTTATACGCAACAACCTGGTGAAACTAAAGTCGATGTTAAAGAAATAGAAGATTATATTAGAGCACAAGAATATTTACAATAAAGAATAATAAAGAGGTGAACAAAAATGGATGACGCTGTCTTCTCCCAAATGGACTTCGGTCCCCTTAATGAATTTTTAGGTGATGAACAAATCACCGATGTTTCCTATAGTAATGGGGGCCAAATATGGTTAAAAACTCTAGATAAAGGTATTTACCAAGTTGAAAGGCCCGATATTAATAATGCTTTTATGGAAAAGCTAGCCTTCCAATGTTCTAACGTTATGGGAAAAACATTTAATATGGCGCATCCATTTTTAGATGCTGAAAGCGCCGAACTTC
The DNA here is from genome assembly GCA_947623855.1 of uncultured Bacilli bacterium. GTDB lineage: Bacteria > Bacillota_I > Bacilli_A > RF39 > UBA660 > CALWAM01. The sequence goes on from CANQHW010000032.1 coordinate 5,184, forward strand.
GTATGAACTTTATCCATGACTCCATTGCTACTAACGGAATTGCGTGCTTAATCAGAAAAACTCCTGCTAAAATTCGTTTAAATAAAGAAAAATTAATTAACGAAAAGTATGTTTTATCCGATTTACATGACTTTTTAATCGAATGTGTTCATGGACACTGTAATATTATGGTAGCTGGAGAAACTGGTTCCGGGAAAACTGAGCTTGTAAAATACTTAGCTAGTAATACTTATGAAAATGAAAAAATTATAACAATTGAAGATACCCTAGAACTTCACTTAGATAGAATTTTCCCTCATCGAGACATTGTGGCTGTAAAAACTAATAATATCGCCTCTTATACCGATGTCTTAGTTACCTGCATGCGGCAAAACCCTAAATGGATATTACTATCCGAAGTCCGTAGTGCGGAAGCAGTGCTCGCTGTTCGTAACTCTATTAGTTCAGGGCACAATATCTTATCAACCATCCATGCGGATAAGGCAAGTGCAATTCCTTTACGTATGTACTCCTTAATGGAAACTAGTCAAGATGTTAATCAATTTTTAATGTCCATACATAGATATGTCCAAATAGGAATATATGTTAAAGGTTATATGAGTAAAGCTCTAGGTAGATTCCAACGGGAAATTATTGAAGTATGTGAATTTTATGTTGATGATGAATCCAATGAACCTAAAACTAACATTATATTTAAAAAGAGCTTAGATGGTAAATATACCTTAAAAAATCCTACTAGTCATTTAATTGATTATCTAGGAATTCAAGGTGTAACCTTACCCGAAGATGTCTTCCATCTTGGAGCAAGTGGAAAACGTGAAGGAGACGATGGTATTGCTGATAACGTCACAGTATCTGTTAATAATAATGCTAGTGCTAGCGTTGATGTTTTATAAATATAAAAGTAGGTGATAATAAATGGAATTAATAATATTATGTTTTTTAGCCGTATTTGCTTATATGTATCGTATAAACGATGGAAAAAATGCGGGGCAAGCAACCTATAAATATTTTACAGAAACTATATCTGATGCCTATAATAAATATGCCCCTTATAGTTTTAAATCTGTTAGAGCTAAAGTAAAAGAATTAGGTCAAGAATATGGTCCAAAAGAATATATCATTCAAATAATTGGTTTTGCGGGCTTAGCAGCAGTTATTTCTTATTTATATTTTTACAATATTTTTATTACTATTATGTATGCTGTTATCGCAGTATTATTTATTCCCTATATTTCTTATCTACGTTATCAAAGAATATATACCGAGTATATCTTTGAACAAATTCAAGTATATACTACTAATGTTATTATGGAATTTAATACCACTCAAAGTTTTGTTAAATCCTTAGAAGGTGTTAGAGACTCTGGTATTTTAGAAGAGCCAGTATTAAGTGATGTTAAAACTATGATTGACATGAGTTATACTAATGGTACTATTGATCAATCAATTGTCTATTTTAATGATAAATACCCTTATTATATGGTAAAAAATATGCACCAATTATTCTTACAAATTACTAAAGAAGGTGCAAGAGATTCTGGTGAAGCTTTAGAAGGTATGGCGATGGATATCGATGCCTTAGTAGAAGGTGTTTATCGAGATAGAATGGATAGAGCAAACTTCCATAAAAGATTCTTATCTTTTGGTTTAATCTTATACTTTTTAGTTATGGCGATGCAGTTTCTATTAGGAAGAGAAAGTTATTTAACATTATTAGATTTATGGTATGTTCACTTTATCTTGCACGCCATAATTATTATAAATAGTTATTTCTTACTAACTGGTGAAAAATACTATAATGAGCAAACGGGGGTGGAATAATGTATTTCGAAATATTAGCTTTAGGAGTATTAATATTTTATGCCCTAGATTATTGTAAAGTAATCAGTATTAATAAAGCCGTAGAAGATAATAAAGGTTATTTCATTAAAATGAAAGAAAGCGATTATGACTTCTTAGTCAAAGCTAAATATGGTGAAGGAGTTGACCCTGACTTTCTATTTGGTAAAAGAATAAGAAATATGGTCATCGTTATTATCATGATGCTATTCTTATTTATTACTAATCTTACATATGTAAATATATTATTTGCTTTTATAGCGGGAATTTTTATCTTTAAAATGGATTATTCTAATTTAAAGACTTATTATAAAAAACATTTACATGAAATTGACAGTATGTTACCGCATTACCTAAAGGGCCTAGAAATCTTAATTCAACACTATACCGTTCCTGTAGCTATTGGTAAATCTATAGATGATGCACCACCAATATTTAAAGAAGGATTAAATATTTTAATCAATGAAATAAATGCCGGTAACTCTACTATTGAACCGTATATGGATTTTGCAAAAATGTATCCCGTAAGAGATTCCATGCGGATGATGCGTTTGTTATATCGGTTAAGTTTAGGTCGACAAGAAAGAAAACAAGAACAATTAATTACTTTCTCAAGAACTATCTCTAACTTACAACAAAAAGCACGTGAAACAAGATATAAAGAAAGACTAGAAAAGATGGAAAGTAAGACTATGAGCATGTTAGTGTCAACTGGTCTTGGAGTAATGGTCTTATTAATTGTTGCGGTTTTAATGATGATGAATGCGTAATTTTACACATACTTTAAATAATTATTGATAAATTCTTAAAAATTTTTTATAATAAATATATATGATAGGAGGAGATTAATAAATGAAAGAAGCAACTGGTGAATTAAATATGACTGTTGTTACTGTTGTTGCCATAGCAGCAATCGGAGCATTCTTCTATGCTTTTGTATGGCCAGCTATCCAAACTAGTATCAAAAATAATACTTGTGCGGTACAATGTGGGGATGATGATGATCCTAAGAGCGATTGTATGAAAAACTGCCGTGGCGAACAAGAAGCAAGCGGCGCAGAAGCTGAAAAAGATTAGTATTAAATAATAAAGGCGGTATATATGAAAGAAGCTACTAGTGAACTTAATTTAACTGTTATTGTCGTTATATCCATAGCAGGTCTAGCGGCTTTTTTCTATATGACTGTATGGCCTATGATTCAAAATAATGTAAACAGATATACTAAATGTGGCGTTGCCATTTGTGAGAAGCAAAAAAATTCTGATGGTACCGTAAATTGTAAGTATAAAGGCGTCGATTTAAAATGTGCCTGGAAAGGGTAAATATAAATAAGCAGGTGATAATATGAGGGAAGCTATTGGAGGTCTTGGTTTATTTCAAATAGTTATATTCTTTTTAGCTTTATTTTCTGGTTATTTATGTTTATCTGTAAATAGTTCAAAAGCATATAAAGTAAAAGATGAAATAATCAATATTATTGAGAAACATAATGGTATTGAAGAAAGTGCTATTAAAGAAATACAAACGTATTTAACTAAAGTAGGATATAGATCAACTGGTAACTGCGAATCCGGTGTCGAAAGAGGATATAGTGCTAATGGAAGAGCCAGTATTTCTAGGGGAGCTTTATTCTGTATCAAAGAAGTTAGTGTTCATAAATATGATAAAGATAATGTTGATTCGCTACAACTTCCTGAACGTTCTTATTTTGCCGTCCGCGTTTTCTTTAAACTTGATTTACCAATTTTTGGAGATGTCTTTGCTTACGATTTAAAGGGCGATACTAGGATTCTTTATTTTCCAACCAGATGGGAGTGATGAAAATTGCGAAGTACAATAGGAAGTACCTGGACATTTATGTTAGTTATTGCATTTATTTTTATCTTTGCAGCGTATTTAACAATTACTTTAAACTATTCTAAAGCCTTTAGAGTAGAAAATGAAGTGGTAGATATCATAGAACGTAGTGAAGGATTAACCGATAAAATTAGTAGTGATGGTAAAACGGATGGTTCAATTCAATTAATAGCTAACGTTTTACGATTTAATGGTTACAATGCTAAAGGTAACTGCCCCGATGGTTATATTGGAGTTAAATCTTTAGCTGGTAATGGAAAAGATGACATCGAAGCCGCTAAAGATAATGTTAAATATTATTACTGTGTAAAAAAACACATAGGATATTTTGATGCTAAACCTAATCGAGCTTATTATGATGTTGATATGTTCTTTGCCTTTGATTTACCCATCATTGGGAAGATTTTTAACTTCCGTGTTTCAGGTCAAACAATGGAAATAGAACATACCTATGATAAATTAGAAAATATGTGGTAAGGAGGAATAAAAATGAATGTTATTATTGCTAATAAATATAAAGAAATGCTATCTAATTTAAACATTGATATTATTAAAAGTCTAGAAGGGGAGTTTGAAGTTGAAGATATAATTGATAATTTTCAAAATTTCTTCTTTAATAAAATGATTTTAGATATTACTGCTATTAAAAATTATCAAAATATTTCTGTTATTCAAAAACTTTCTCTAGGACTTGATATGAGTAAAGTAATTATTCTATTAGATGATAGTGATATTGTAAATAGTGCAGGATATATTTCCCAATTAGTATCAATGGGTATTTATAACTTTACCCGTAATATTGATGCTATAATGTATTTAATTGATAACCCTAATAGCTATAAAGATGTTGCCCAATATCATATGTTAAATGGCGAAGGTAGTATAATTGATCGAAATAAAGGTTTTGATGATCGAAGTAGTAGAGGAGCAAATACCTACATAGGGGGCGACATTAAACTTAATAGTTTCGGTTCTCGTATTATTGGTATTAAAAATTTAACCGAAGAAGCTGGTTCTACTACTTTAATATATATGTTAAAAAGACAACTAGAAAGTAATTACCGAGTACTTACCATTGAAGTAGACAAAAATGATTTCCTTTACTTTAATGATGGGGACTTATTAAGTATATCTTCTGCGGAATTAGATCCCATTATAAAAAACCCAAATAGTAACTATGATGTCATTTTAGTTGATATTAACGATAGTGCTAAAGAAGCATCTTTAACTGAAATGTTATATTTAATGGAACCTAGTACTATTAAACTTAATAAAATGATTAGACAAGACCGGGGTATTTTAGAACGTATGGCCGATAAAAAAATTGTCTTAAATAAAAGCTTATTAAATGAAAAAGATATTAAAGAGTTTGAATATGAAGCAAGATGTAAAGTATTTTATAACATCCCTCCATTAGATGATAAAAAAACTAATCATCAAGTATTAGATGGGTTATTATATGAATTAGGTTTTGATCGTCAAGAAGCTGGAAAACCAAGAACAAATATGAAAATATTTGGTATTGTTAAAGAAGACTTAGATGAATAAGTAAAAAAAGGTAAACTTAAATGAGACTGCTGAAAAAGTAGACAAAATAAAAGCTGATATTTAGAATAATTTTCTATTTATCAGTTTTTTTGTGATT
>CANQHW010000033.1 GCA_947623855.1 uncultured Bacilli bacterium
TGAGTTAAGAGTATCTAACCTTTTTCTTGTCTAAATAAGGAGGACTTAAATGAAACATTTACTTAAAATTTTAAAAAAATTTACTTTTCCAATATTATGTGCAATTGTATTTTTGTTTATTCAAGCGCAATTAGATTTAAAATTACCAGAATATACTTCCAATATTATTAATGTGGGAATTGAACAAAAGGGAATTGAAAATAATGCGTTTCTTGTAGTTAGAGAAAGTAGTTTAAATAAAATACTACTATTTAGTGATGATAAAGAAAGTATTTTAAAGTATTACGATTATTTAGAAAAAGGTAGTAAAAATAAAAAATATCAAAGTATATTAGATAAGGAAAGTATCTATGTTTTAAAGGATGTTAGTAAGGATGAAAAAGAAAAGTTATCTAATATGTTAACTAAACCTTTAGCGACTAAATTATTTTTAGAATATGGTTATAGTAGTAATAAAGATACTAATATGTCTTTAGAAGATTTTTATAAGTATTTAATGACTTTAGATAAAGAATCTCTAGATAATATTGTCAATCCTATAATAGAACAAACAAAAGACATTTCTGGTTCTTTATTAGATCAAATGACGATTACTGAGGTTATTAATGAATATACCGCCATGGATATAGATTTAGGGGATATTCAAACGGCATATATTTTGAAAACTGGGGGAACAATGATTATATTTGCATTCCTAATTATGATCGTTGCTATTGGAACTAGTTTCTTAGCCAGTCGCATTGCTTCAAAATTTGCTTATCTCTTAAGAGAAAAAATTGTTAATAAAGTTATGACTTTTTCCCATCATGAGTTTGAAAGTTTTCAAACATCTAGTTTAATTACAAGAAGTACCAATGATGTCCAACATATTCAAATGTTATTTGGTATGCTTTTACGTACTTTGTTTTATGCCCCAATTATTGGAATTGGAGCCTTCCTAAAAGTTAATGGTAATGCCATGTCTTGGATCATCGGTGTAGCCTTATGTTGTATTTTAGGAATTGTTATTACGTTATTTACATTTGCTATGCCAAAATTTAGAAGAGTACAAAAATTATTAGATAAACTTACATTAGTAGCAAGAGAAACCTTAACCGGAATTCCTGTTATCCGAGCTTTTTCTAATGAAGAATATGAAAAGAAAAGGTTTGATAAAGCCAATCAAAATTTAACTAAATTAAATTTATTTGTCGAAAGAACAATGTCTTTAATGTCTCCTTTAATGATGTTACTTATGAATATTACAGCATTATTAATTATTTGGGTAGGAGCCGATAAAATTGATACTGGGTTAATTCAAGTAGGAGATTTAATCGCTTTCATAACTTATACCATGCAAATAATTATGTCTTTCTTAATGTTTAGTTTAGTATCTATCATGCTTCCAAGAGCCATGGTATCTGTAAGAAGAATAGGGGAAGTATTAGATGCGAAGACCAGTGTTACAGATCCTCTTAATCCTAAAGTACCAGATAAAGATAAATGTGGGATTGTGGAATTTAAGGATGTATATTTTAGATACCCTGATGCGGAAGAAGATGTTATTAAAAATGTATCCTTTAAAGCCACACCAGGAACCACGACTGCGTTTATTGGTTCCACTGGTAGTGGAAAATCGACTTTAATTAATTTAATCCCTAGATTCTTTGATGTAACTGGTGGCAAAATTACCATAGGAGATGTTAACATTAAAGATATGACCCAAGAAAAATTACGTTCTTTAATTGGTTATGTTCCCCAAAAAGGTATGTTATTTAGTGGAACAATTCTTTCTAATTTAACTTTAGGTATGGATAAAGTAGATGATAAAGTAATAAATAAATCTATAGAAATAGCGGAAGCCAAAGAATTTATCAGTAAAAAACCTTTAGGACTAGAAGAAGCGATAAGTCAAGGTGGTACGAATGTATCCGGAGGTCAAAGACAAAGACTGGCTATAGCTAGAGCTTTAGCTAAACAACCGCAAATACTTATCTTTGATGATTCTTTCTCCGCCCTAGATTATAAAACTGATGCTTCTTTAAGAAAAAAATTAAAGAAAGAAGTTAAAGATGCAACCGTCTTTATTGTTGCCCAAAGAATAAGTACTGTTTTACACGCGGATCAAATTATCGTTTTAGATAAAGGAAGCGTAGTTGGTATAGGAACGCATGAAGAATTACTTAAAAATAATCAAGTATACCAAGAAATTGCTTATTCTCAATTATCAAAGGAGGAATTAGCTAATGAATAATCGTCGAAGAATAAATGATGAGAAAGTCAAAGACTTTAAAGGAACCTTAAAAAAATTAGTTAAATATTTACGTCCTTATCATAAAGTTTTATTATTTGTCTTTTTAGTAGCCATCCTAAGTACTGTATTTAATATTGTAGGACCAAAAATTCAAGGGAATGCCATTACCGAAGTATTTAATGGCTTAATCGCCAAGATTACCGGTAGTGGAGGTATAAATTTTGGTAAATTAGGAACCATTATCTTAACTTTAGTAATTTTATATGTTATAAGTGCCATATTCTCTTTTATTGAAGGTTTTGTAATGGCTGGTGTTTCCCAAAAAATAACTTATAAAATGCGTAATGAAGTATCCAAAAAATTACATAAACTACCCATGTCTTATTTTGATAAGAAAAACAATGGTGAAATATTATCCGTAATCATAAATGATATTGATACCATTGGGATGAATTTAAACCAAGTTACTACCCAATTAATAACTAGTGTTGTCACAGTTGTAGGTATTCTTATTATGATGTTAAGCATTAATGTTAGTATGACACTTATTACTTTACTAATCTTACCTATATCCATGTTTTTAATCCTAGGTATTGCCGGTAAATCCCAAAAATACTTTAAAGCCCAACAAAACTACTTAGCAAGTGTTAATGATAAAGTTGAAGAAATGTATAGTGGCCATAATGTTATTAAATCATTTAATGCCGAAAATAAATTCTTAGATGGCTTTCAAAAAGAAAATGATAATTTATATAATGCTGGCTGGCATAGTCAATTCCTATCTGGTTTAATGCATCCAATTATGAATTTTGTTGGTAACTTAGGTTATGTTGCTGTCTCCATAGTTGGAGGTTACTTTGTCATTCAAGGCAAAATTGAAGTTGGTAGTATTCAGTCCTTCATTCAATACTCAAGAAACTTTACTAATCCAATCAGTCAAATCGCCCAAATATCTAGTTTATTACAATCCATGATGGCTGCCACCGAAAGAGTATTTGAATTCTTAGATAGCGAAGAAGAAAGTAAAGAAGGTAAAAAAGAAATTAATTTAGCTAATATTAAAGGAGCTGTCGAATTTAAACACGTTAAGTTTGGTTATAATGAAGATAAAACTATCATTAAAGACTTTAGCGCCAAGATTAAACCTGGTGAAAAAGTCGCTATAGTCGGCCCTACGGGAGCCGGTAAAACCACAATTGTTAAACTATTAATGAACTTCTATCGGGTAAATGCTGGCGAAATATTAATTGATAAAGAAAATATTAATAGTTATAAACGTAGTGATTTACGAGATGTCTTTGGCATGGTTTTACAAGATACTTGGTTATTTAATGGAACCATTATGGATAATCTAAGATATGGTAATTTAAAAGCTACGGATGATGAAGTCATCGCGGCGGCGAAAGAAGTCGGAGTCCATCACTTTATTCAAACTTTACCTAATAGTTATAATATGGTTTTAAATGAAGAAGCCGATAATGTTTCGGGTGGTCAAAAACAATTACTTACGATTGCGAGAGCCATTCTTGCTAATCCCAAAGTTTTAATTCTAGACGAAGCCACATCCAATGTCGATACCAGAACCGAAGTATTAATTCAACAAGCCATGGATAAACTTATGGAAGGCAGAACTTCATTTATCATTGCTCATCGTTTATCAACTATTCGTAATGCGGACCTTATCTTAGTTATGAAAGATGGTAATATCGTCGAACAAGGTAACCACGAAGAATTACTTAAACAAAATGGTTTTTATGCCGAGCTATATAACTCTCAATTCGAAACTTTATAAAATCTAAAAAGTACCAATTATTAAGCCTTAATAATTGGTACTTTAACTTTAATTCCTATTATTTCATCTAACGATATTTTATATAAAATTGCTAAATTAATCAAAAAATCTAAAGGTATCGAACGCAATCCCTTTTCATACTCACTAATCGTATTTTGACTATAAGAAAGTGTTAACCCTAAAGATTTTTGTGTTAAATTATGCTCCTTCCTTAAATATTTAATATTATCTAAAATTCTTTTTTCATCATATTCTATATATTCCCCATAAGGCTTACTATAATTAGTTAATCCACATATATAATCTAAACTAACATTATAAATCCTTGCTAATTTATATAATAAAGCAATAGATATCATATTATTTCCCAATTCATATTCAGCATATGTTCTTCTTTTTATTTTAAGTAAAGTAGCTACTGTACTTTGCTTCCAAAAATTATCTTCTCTAAGATCTCTAAGTCTTAATTTTTGGACCATAAATACCAACTCTCAATAAAAACGTTAACATACCTAATATTATTTTATTGCCATTTGGCGTAAATTGAGATATAAAATATTGTAATATTATTTACAAAATATATACAATACCATTACCATCTTTAGTGGTGTTTTTAATATTTATCAGTTATACTAAAATTGGTGGTATTAATGAAGAAATTATTCTTTATAGATTATGATAAAGTAGATAAAGATTTAGATGAATTAATCAAAAAAACTAATAAAGATAACTATGTTATCTTAATGAGTAATTATAATTATAAACATTGTAATATTTTAAGTAAAAATTTAAATACTTCTCCCTATATAATAAGTAATAATGGTTCTTATACTAAAAATTATATAACTAATGAAGTTTTAATTAATAACCCATTAGATAAAGACATTTTAAAAGAACTAGTTGTATATTTCTTTAACCATAATCTAAACTTCTATTTAAATAGTATTGATTATGTCTTTTCTAACATTAAAAATAATTTATTTGTTAATGTTACTAAAGAAAGTATTATTAAAGCTATTGATAATTATCCTATCTATCAAATAATGATTGATAGTGAAAATAAAAATAGAATGCTTACCATTCCCAATATTTTAAAAGATAAATATCCTAATCTTAAAATAACCGAAAAAGATTTAACTAATAAGCCTTATTATTATATAATAAATGAAGTTGGGACCTCACGGACCAATGCCATTTATGAAATAATCGATAAACTACAATATCAAAAAAAAGATATTATGATTATTGGTAAAACAAGTAAAGAATTTAAATTAATTGATGATTTAAATATTTAAGAAAGGGATATATGAAAACAGTAGAAAATTTTTTAGAATATCAAATACTAAGTGCTAGTAAAGGAGAAAAGATCGAAAGCTGGAATGGCGTAATCTTAAGAAGACCCGATCCGGAAATCATTTGGGAAGATCCTAATTTTAAAAACTATGAAAATATGGTTGATGCTACTTATAAAAGAAGTAACACTGGTGGAGGAGAGTGGGTCTGCCATACTAATAAAGCTAAAGAAACCTTTCCCATCCATTACACTGATTTAACTTTTAATTTAAAAAGAATGGGTTTTAAACATACCGGTTTATTTCCTGAACAAGCTTATAACTGGAATTTAATAAGAACTAAAATCCGTAAAAGTTCTAAACCTTTAAAAGTATTAAACCTTTTTGCCTACACTGGTGGCGCCTCCCTTGCGGCCTTAAAAGAAGGCGGAGTAGTTACTCATGTTGATTCATCTAAAGGCATGATTGAATGGGCAAAAGAACATTCCCTTATCTAATGACACATAATGATAAAATGCAAGATTTACTTTGTTTTAAGGGCGAAAACGATAATATGAATATTAAATTAGAATTATCTAAAAAGTTTGAATTAGGTAATGCTTATAATATAATTTTATCAGTACCAAGATAAATGTAAATTTTTCAGTTTTGAGATAGGTAGAAGATATGTAAAAAAGCATATCTTTTTCTTTTGTTTGAAAGGAGATGATGAAAATTATTGAAAAAATAACGAATACAAAAAAAAGGACGTATTTTGTGAAAATAACGTCCTATGTAATCAAAATATTCCCCGAATTTATGGGGAAAAATTAAAAAAAGTAATACATTTTTTGTTGTTTTTAACAAATTTCCGGATGTGCGGAAATGTTTTTGCACCACCTGAACAAGCGAAAAATCCCGAAAGTACGGGCAATTTTTCGAAAGGTGGTGCGATCCCCATATCCTGTTGTAAAAAAATAACAATAAAAAATAGACATTTTAGGTTAGAAAAGGGGGTTAAGATAATGCCAAGATATTCAATTTATTTTCCTGATGATATGGAAAGAGATTTAGAAATGTATATGAAAAGAAATAATATAAAAAGAAAAACTTTAGCAGTAAAAGATTTAGTAATAAAACAATTATGTAAGGAAGAATTACCAGAATCTATGTATGAGGTATCACAAAAATTAAATAGACTTTTACATCGTCAAAGTATGTGTACTAAATTATTAGAACAACTTTTTGTTAATATGGGTTTTCCTTATAATGATGTTGTTAGCACCGATAAATTACTAAAAGAATTTTATGAAGCTAATAATAGATACGGGAGGGATAAAATTTATGATTAATGATAATAGAAATTATTATAGAAAGCATATAAATATTCCTAGAGAATTAGTTTCTAGTATTGATGAAATGGCAAAGAAATATTCTTATACTACTCAAAATAAATTATATATTGAGTTATTAGAATTAGGAATATTAAAATTTAATGAAAATTTTTCATTAAGAAATACGATCTCAAACTTGGTAGGACAAGTACAAGAATTAATTGAGATTCTTAATTCAAAAAAATAAAAATGGAGTTATGAGCAAATCATAACTCCATCTTTTTATTTTACAGTTATTATAATTAATTATTTAATGAAGATTTAGAATATGGTATAATTATAATATGGGAGGTCTTATATATGCTTAATGATTCTGATGTTTTCAATAATATTCCTAATAATGTTAAAGCGGAACATATAAGAAAACCATTTAAGTTAACTCAATTAAAATTAGAAATATTCCATTTAAATGATGGCGAATTGGATTTAGGAATGCCTATTTCAACTAGTATAGAATTAAATTCTAATTACAATTATGAAGCACAAATACTTGAATGGGAAAAAACAATAAGTCATACATATATAAGTTCTAATGGTGTTAGCGAACTAAAAACAAGTGAGTATAAAGAAAAAGATAATAATATTAGTTCTATTATTGAAAAAATAGAAAAATTAGACTTAAGAAATTTAGGTAATAATTATTATACGGAAGATGCTCCAAATGATTTTAGCCATTGGGAAATAACCTATAATAATTATTTTAAAATAGTTGGTACTATGGATCAATATGTAAAAGAATATAATATTATTAATGATTTATTGGATATGAATAAAACAATAAGAACTGAAATATCTAAAGTGAAAAAGCAAATGGAAAAAATGGAGGGGTAGTTTATGGAATTAAGTGAATTATATGATAAAATAGAAAACCCCTTAGATAAACCAGGAATGATAGAAAAATTAATTGAAATATATACTAGTAATCAAAGTTTCTATTATCAGTTAATTAAAAATGCCAAAAAAGATTACTTTAGACAATACCAAGTAAGTGCTAGAGATAAATTTCAAGCTATGATGTTTAATAAATGGAAAAATAGCATTGTTGCTATGACTAGAGATGATTTTATAAAACTAAATGGAGTTGTGTATGGGCAAGGTTTTATAAAAATGCGAGAATATTTAAAAACTGTTCCTGATGTAACAACAATGAAAGAAGCAATGGACATATTATATGGTCCAAAGCAAGATAAGGAATTAGAAAAAGCATTAGAAAGATATTCTTGGTTAGCAAGAAGTGGAGATCATGATTTATATAGAGATTGGACTCATGTATGTTCTGCTGATGTAACTGCTCACAAAGACCCAATTACTAGCATTGACCATAGGTTATATTTAGATATTGAATCAGTAGATATAGATAATATGGTTACTTTTTTTGTTGAAAAATGTGATAAATATAATATACCATACTATTTTAAATATGCTGAATCTGGTACTAGAGATGATACAATGGTTGTATATTCCTCTACGGAAAATTTAACTAAATATGTTGATATATTACAAGAAATAAAAAGAGAACATCCAGAAATTATATCGAGGGCTAAACAACCACCAATTCTTACTGGTACAATAGATAACTGGATAGGGTATGGTTCTGAACCTGCCAGAGTAAAGGGTAAATTAAATTCGTTTAATAATCTACGAGCAGATGTTATTAGAGGTGCAATAGATGTAGCTACTAAAGAATGGATTAGAGCCCATAGAAATATGAAAATTAGATATAAAGGTCAAGTGATGAACTTTAGTAATTATATTTCTATGCGTTGTGTTGAAGAGAAAATTAAGTATTTGGAGAAAAACTATCTTTCATTTGATAAACATTTAAGAGAAGAAGCTCAAAAAAAAAGAATACCCTACAATTCTATGGAAGTTGTTAATAAATTAGGGTATACACTAGATTATATTCATTCTCAACAATTTATTGAAAATCTTTACAAAACTTTTAATGAATATGTAAATAAAAATTTAGAATCTATACTTAATTTTGATTATAAAAGTATAAAAGACTCAGTAGAGATAAAATATAATGGAAAGTTTGTTACTGGTCTTACTGGGGCGGGGTTAGAGCAAATAGTTAGAGGACTAGCTACCAGTATTATCAAAAACGACCCTAACTTTATTCAAACAGTAAGAAAAGCGATATTAGAAAATGCTAAAAAAAATGGAATTGATGCTAATAAATTTTGCTTTGATGTTGATGCTAAAAATAAAATAGATGATTTAATAAAAGAAAAAATTACGGGTAAATTAGACGTAAATTCATTCACAAATATTATTAATCCTGCTTTATTAAAGGGTAATATGAAGTTACCTAACGGTATAGAAATACCTACTAAACAATATCTAGAACAAATAGTTTTTCCACATTTACCTAGTAATGGGGTTATAACTCTTACTAATGGTTATTTGATGCCAGTTAAACAATTTGTCGAAGAATGTGTGATATTTGAGTGCCAAAAAGATTATAATGGGGATTTTGCAAGATATTTAGCAGAAAAAACTAGGAATAACTCTGGAACTGTAACTTGCGATTTTAATGGAGCAAAATATGAAATAATGCCAACGGATATAACAAGATTTTTAGATCCAGTATTATTAGGGCAAAGTGTAGGAATACCCAACGGAGCAGAAATACCTGCAAGGCAATATATAAAAGAGTATTATGCTTCCCATATTCCACGAGATGGTAAAGTCATTTTATCTAATGGTACAGAAATACCAGTTCAAGAATTTATTGAAAAAATACTATTAAACGAGGGAAAAGAAAAATATAATGGTGATATTAACCAAATATTATTTAATACAACTAGAAATAATAAGGGGGTTATAAATGGTAATTTAGAAGAAATATGGGAAGAAATACACAAGATGAAAAATGAAGTAGTGCGCGAGCCGATTAAGCAACAACAAAAAGTAGAAGAACCTGAAACACCAAAAAAGGATCCATTAAAACCAATGGATACTAAAAAGCAAGAAAAAGACCAAGAAAGAGAGTGGCTACTACAATTACAAAGAGAAGAAATAATGCGTCTTAGTCGTGAGGGACACTTATCTGAAAAAGAGGAAGAAGAAAAAAGAGAAAAACAAAGAAAAATGATAGATGATTTTATGCAAGATTCTCAACGAGAAATTAGTCCTGAAGAACGAAAAAAAGCATTAGAAGAATTAAGAGAAAAAATGTTACAACAAAAAAAAGAGGATTATGTATTAAGAGAACAAGGATTATATGAAGAACATTCAAGAGGAAGATAATTATTACTTATTTTATTAGTAGAGTTTGTTTATATACTTATAAGATAGGATGGTAGTTATGTTGATAAGAATTGAAAACGAAAAAGATATAAAAAGGTTTTATAGAAGATTATTTTGGTATAAAAGTTTCTTTTTTAAAAGAGTACATTTTGAAACAAATTGTAATGATGAAAATATAAAGTTAATAATTAAAGGGTTAAATATTAAAAAGAGAAAAGATAGGATAAACTATGTTTATGATACTTGCTGTGATATTATCGATAATAATACTAAGGGCAAAAATATTTGTGGTTTTAAAGATTGTAAGTGTTATGCTCAAAGATGTAATAATTATTGTTATGGTTGTTGTAGATTATGTATTTATGTTACAGAGAAGGGGTGTTCTTCTAAAAACTTAGCTTGTAAATTATTTAATTGTGAAGAAGTAAGAAAAAGATATAAAGTT
>CANQHW010000034.1 GCA_947623855.1 uncultured Bacilli bacterium
AAATTACCCTATGTTTTTACAGAGTATACATTAATTATAAGACATTTTCCATTAATTTAATAAATGATAAAGAAATAATTAATGCCTTATTAGATAAAATAATATGTATAGTTTAAAAACTGGAACTCAACTTCTAATTCGTGGTAAATTTTAAACAATTGGAGTATTTTGAAAAAGAAAGGAGAAAAATTATGAATCAAGAAAAAATTGGTAAATTTATAGCTAGATGTCGAAAAGAAAAAGGTTTAACACAACAAGAATTAGCGGAAAAACTAGGAGTTACGGATCGATCAGTTTCAAAATGGGAAAATGGGAGGTGTTTGCCGGACTTATCTTTATTTAATCTTTTATGTCAAGAACTTGGTATTACAATTAATGAATTGTTAAGTGGAGAAAAAATAAATAAAGGACATTATCAAGAAAAGTTGGAAGAAAATATTGTTAGAGCGATTGATTATTCGACGAAAAGAGTAGCGAAATATAGTTATATTATTTCTTTAATTTTAATTATTTTTGGTCTTTTTGTTGCTATTTCTGCTATTATGATTTTTCCAAGTGAAAGTAGTTGGGGATCTATATATTCAGTTTTAGGGATTATAATATTTATAATAGGTATTGGAAAAATGGTTAAATCTATAAGATGGTATAAACGCTTAATTATTATATTAGGAATATTTATGATGGCGATGGGGATTTTATTATTTATGGATTATGTAAATGTAAGATTAAATGAGGAAGCTCCAATGTTTAGGAGGATAACTACTACGACGGGGAATGTTATTTATTATGATACACTCTTTTATGATGTTTATAGATGTAACTTTGATACCGAAAAGGAATATTGGGTAATAACTAAGAATAGTAAGCCTTCTATAAAAGAATTATTAAATTATTGTAAATAAGTGCTATAATACAAGTGAGATGAGAAGATATGCACATTGAAGAAAAGATATTTCAAAAAACCAAAATAGATTATGATAAATTACTTAAATATGGGTTTATTAAAAAAGGAAAAATATATACTTATACTAGAAAGATGGAGAATAAGGATTTTGAAGTAGTTATTAATATTAAAGATAATAAAGTGGAGGGTCATATTATAGATTTAAATTTTAAGGAAGAATATGATAACTTTCGTAATGAAAATTTTAGAGGGAATTATGTAGCAAAGATACGGGAAGAATTTATAAATATATTAGAGGGGATTAAAGATAGTTGTACTATAAATAGATTTTTTATTTATGAACAAACGAATCGAATTGTAAGACTTATTAAAGAAAAATATGGAGATGAGCCCCAGTTTGAATGGGAAGATACTCCAGATTGTGCGGTTTTTAAACATCCTAAAAAATGGTATGGGATTATTATGCATATTAATAAAGTAAAACTGGATCCTTCTTTAAATCAAGATGTGGAGGTCATTAATGTTAAGTTAGATCCCGAAGAGATTAAAAAATTACTCAAGAAAGAGGGATTTTATAAAGCTTATCACATGAATAAAACTTACTGGATTACAATAGTTTTAGATGATACTTTAAGGGATGAAGAAATAATGGATTTAATTATAAAAAGTTATAATTTAGTTAGATAAATTAATTTTTTTAATAGATAAGAACAAACCTTGTCAAAGTCTAGGTTTTATGCTATAATTTAAGTATCTTAATCTTATTTACTGTTGTTTTTGGAAGAGGGGTAAAAATGACTAAAGATGCCAAAAAAGAAATATTTAATAAGATTATACTTATCTTTGTGATAGGTTGTGTTTTTGGGACTTATTATGAAGAGTTATTACATATTATTAATAGTTTGATAAAAACTGGGACTTTTTCGTGGGTTTCTAGAAGAGGGTTAATTTATGGTCCTTTTTGTCCGGTTTATGGAATTGGGGCCGTGTTAGTGTATTTATGTTTTGGATTTAGAGAACGAAAATGGTATAAAAACTTTTTATATGGAGCTTTATTAGGGGGAGCGGTAGAATACTTTTTAAGTTTTTTTCAAGAGTTATTTTTTGGAACGATATCGTGGGATTATTCTAGTTACTTTTTAAATATTAATGGAAGAACTACGGTACCATTTATGATGTTTTGGGGTTTATTGGTGTTATTATTTATTAATGTAATTTATCCTAAAATTAATAGTTGGTATGCTAAAATGCCCCATAAAGTAGCGAATCGGATAGCGTTGGTTTTATTTGTTTTCTTATCTTTTGATATATCAATTTCAGTTATTGCAATTAATCGAAAGACTTTAAGAGATAATGGTGTTCCTCCTAAAACTTTTGTGGGAAGGTTTTGTGATAAACATTATGATGATGAATATTTAGCTAAAGTATATGATAATGCAAGACCTGCTAATAATATTAAAATAAATAAATAGAAAGGTTGGTTAATCCTTTCTTTTTATTGTATAATAATAAAGAAAGGAAGATGCTTATGTACGATATCATTATTATTGGAGCAGGTCCCGCAGGAATGACAGCGGCGTTATATGCCGGACGAGCAGGGAAAAAGATTTTAGTTTTAGAAGTTCAAAGTTATGGGGGGCAGATAATTAATGCAAAGATGATTGAAAATTATCCCGGAATAGAAAAGATAAGTGGTTATGATTATGCTACTACCCTATTTAAACAAATAACGGATTTAAAAGTAGAAATAAAATATGAAACAGTTTTAAAAATAACTACAGATAAGAAAGTAACAACGAATAAAGATACTTATCAAGCAAAAAGTATAATTATTGCAAATGGAGCTCAAAATAGAAAGTTAAATATTCCTAAGGAAAAGGATTTTTTAGGGAAAGGTATATCTTATTGTGCAACGTGTGATGGGTCTTTTTATAAAGGCCAAGAAGTGGCGGTTTTAGGGGGAGGAAATACGGCTTTAGAAGACGCGTTATATTTAACTAATATAGTTAATAAGGTTTATGTAATCCATAGAAGGGATACTTTTAGAGGAGAAGATAAATATTTAAAAGAATTACAAGCTAAAGATAATGTAGAATTTATTTTAAATAGTACTGTTATTAAAATAGAGGGTAAAGATAAATTAGAAAATATTATAATTAAAGATAATAATGAGGAAGAAAAGGTTTTAAAGGTAGCAGGTTTATTTATTGCGATTGGACAAGTTCCAAATAACGAAATATTTAAAAATGTGGTGGATATTGATGAGAAAGGATATATTATTTCTTTAGATAATGTTCATACTAAAACTAAAGGGATTTATGTTGCGGGAGATACACGGGTTAAAGAGTTACGGCAGCTTACTACAGCAGTAAGTGATGGGAGTACGGCCGCAATTACAGCAATAAAAGAGATGAATCAATAATTTTGTGATATAATATTTATAAGAAAGGAAAGAAATATGGAAAAAGCAAAAGTTTATTTTACTAAAGATTTAACTCCGGAAGGAGTAGTAAAAATTTATAAAGCTTTAGGAATTAATTTACCAGGAAAAGTAGCAGTTAAACTTCATTCTGGAGAAAGAGGGAATCAAAACTATTTACGTCCTGAGTTTGTGCGTCCGATGGTGGAATATGTTGGAGGAACAGTAGTTGAATGTAATACAGCTTATGATGGATCTAGAGATACGACAGAGAAACATTTAGAATTATTAAAAGAACACGAATGGAGTAAGTATTTTAATGTAGATATTATGGATGCTAAGGAAGATATTACTTTAGAAATACCTAATGGTAAAGTAATTAAGAAAAACTATGTAGGAAAAAATTTACTTAATTATGATGCAATGGTAGTATTATCACATTTTAAAGGACATCCTATGGGAGGATATGGCGGAGCTTTAAAACAATTATCAATAGGGATTGCATCGTCTAAAGGAAAAAGATATATTCATTGTGCAGGGAAAGAAAATGCTTCATATGAAGATATGTTTCAAGCTGATCAAGTAAAATTTTTAGAAGCTATGGCGGATGCGGCATCTTCAGTTACGAAGCATTTTAAAGAAAATATTGCTTATATTAATGTAATGTGTAATATGTCAGTGGATTGCGATTGTTGTAATGTTGCTGAAGATCCTTGTATGCAAGATATCGGCATTTTAGCTAGTCTTGATCCGGTGGCGATTGATGAAGCTTGTATTGATTTAGTTAAAAATTCTAAGGACCCAGGTCGGGATCATTTACTTGAAAGAATCAATTCGCGAATGGGTACTCATACTATTGAGGCCGCAGCAGATTTAGGAATAGGAACGAAAGAATACGAACTTATTTCTATTGATTAATAATTAACTATCTATTTTAAAGATAGTTTTTTTATGATATAATTTTTTTAGAAAGTATAACTTTAGAAAGAAGGATTTTATGAAAAAGAATAATCATATAGTAACTATTTTATTAAGTATAATGATAGTACTTTTAGTTATTATTTTAATTATTGTGTTAGTAAAAGATAGTAAGAAAGATAGTAATACTCCTAATTATAAAGAAACGAATAATTATATTGGAAAAGATAAAGCTTTAGATATTGCTTTAGAACATGCTAAGCTTAAAGAAAGTGAGGTATATGATTTAAGTATAGAATTAGAAGATAAATATAATGCAAGGGTTTATGAGATAGATTTTAATTATAAAAATTATGATTATGAATATTATGTGGATGCTCTTACAGGAGATATTTTACATTCTTTTAAAGAGATAGATTAGGGGTTGTTATGAAACAGTTTTATGCTAGTGAAGAAGAATATAAAAAAGATAATGCTAAAGTAAGAGAAGAAGTTATTAAAGAACAACAAAATACTTCGGAATCTGTTGTAAAAAAACGAAAAAAAATAGCTATAATAGTAGGATGTTGTGTGGGCTTATTTATCTTATTTAAATTTACGCTAGGAAGTATTAATTTTAGTATTGGTCTTATAGATTTTATTTTACCTTATACTAAGGGACATATTTATGAAGTTAGAATAAATGATACTATTGTAGGTAGTAAGGTGGTAAATAGTCATAGTTTTCCAATTATACCAACTATTTTATACTTAGATAATCATAGTTCGAGTAATTATTATACAAATACTAAAAATTATTATGATGTTAAAAAAGTAGATGGCAAATATATCTTAGATATTGATAGTTATGCTTGTTATTATAAAGATAATAATGTAGAAACGTTATGTGAGTTAGATAAGGATTTTAAAGTTCAAAGTAATATGTATAGTGTTTTAAAAAAAGATGTGCAATATACTAAGATGGCAATTTATGATTATAAAGAAGATAAAAATATATACCGGGGAAAATTTATTAAAGATATTACACCATATATAAAAGAGGATGGAACTTATTCAATAAAAATTATGGCAAAGTATCCAACGGTGTCATCTCTTGTTGAGGTGTATATTCATATGCAAGAAGATAATAAGGAGAATATGGGTGATAAAATGCGGATTGTAATTAATGATAAAAGTTATGATGTTAGTTTAGAAAAGAATAGTACGGTTAATGATTTAAGAGATTTATTACCTCTTGATATTACAATGCAAGATTTAAATGAAAATGAGAAGTATTATTATTTAGATAAGTTAATAGCAAGTGATCCTATACAAATAAAAGAAATAAAAAAGGGAGATATTATGTTATATGGTAGTGATTGTTTAGTAATATTTTATAAAGATTTTGATACGCATTATCCTTATACAAAGATAGGTCATATTGATAATCCAGATGATTTAGAAGAAGTATTAGGGAGTAAGGATGTTAATATTAAGTTTTTAAATGAATAATTACTATACCCTAAATATTAAATATATGATAAAATATTATTAGAAAGTAGGAAAACAAATGAAAAAGACATTAACATTAATTACTTTAATATTAGTAGGATGTATTTTAACAGCGTGTGGAGAGAAGAAAGAGAAAAATATTAAAGGGTCTTTAGCTACTCTTATGGAAGAAGTTTATGAAGGGGTAGATATGCAAAACCTTGATAGACAAAAAGTAACGGAAGATAAAATGGAATATATGTTGGGGAGTAGTGATTTAGATATTAAAGAAGCTTATTCTTCTGAACCTTTAATGAGTTCTATTGCTCATTCAGTAGTTTTAGTAAGAGCTAATGAGGGGGCGGATGTAGAAAATATAAAAAAAGAGATTAAAGAAAAAATTAATCCACAAAAATGGGTTTGTGTATGGGTTGAAGAAGAACACGTTCATGTGGAAAGCCGAGGAGATTTAATTATTCTTATTATGGATAATGAAAATGATGAGAAATTATTAGAAAATTTTAATAATTTATAATAACTTAGGTTATGGAGGCATTATGGTATTTTCTAGTATTACATTTTTATTTTATTTCTTACCTATTACTTTATTGGTATATTTTATCGTTCCTAAAAAGGCACGTAACTTTATTTTACTAGTTGCGTCGTTTTTATTTTATTTTTATGGAGAACCTAAATATATTCTTGTTCTTTTATTTTCGTGTGTATTTAATTATTATGCTAGTAAGCTAATTGTGAAATATCCTAAACAAAAAAAAGGGTTATTAATTAGTTCTTTAATAATTAATTTTGGGTTATTAATTTATTTTAAATATTTTAATTTTTTAATTACTAATCTTAATAATACTTTTAAATTAAGTTTAGATACTTTAAATATTATTTTACCAATTGGAATTAGTTTTTTTACTTTTCAAGCTACTAGTTATTTAATTGATGTTTATAAGGGAAAAGTAAAACCTGCTAATAATCTTTTGGATTTTGCAACTTATTTATCTTTATTTCCGCAATTAATCGCCGGTCCGATTGTTAGATATGAAACGGTGGCAAAAGAACTTAAAGAACGAAAATGTTCATTTTCTTTATTTTCTAAAGGATTAAAAAGATTTATTATTGGATTAGGAAAAAAGGTTTTATTAGCAAATACTTTAGGTCTTTTAGTTACGACTTTAAATGGACTTTCGTCTCCTACTATTTTGAGTCATTGGATTAGTGCGATATCAGCAACGATGCAAATATATTATGATTTTTCAGGATACTCTGATATGGCGATCGGGTTAGGATTAATTTTTGGGTTCCATTTCTTAGAAAACTTTGATTATCCTTTAAGTGCAAGTTCAATTACAACTTTCTGGAGAAGATGGCATATTTCTTTAAGTAGTTGGTTTAAAGATTATATTTATATTCCTTTAGGAGGAAGTAGAACTACAAAATTTAAAGCAATGCGCAATATTTTAATTGTATGGTTAACAACGGGTTTATGGCATGGAGCTTCGTGGAATTTTGTAACGTGGGGTTTATATTATGGGATATTATTAATTATTGAAAAAAAATTCTTACTTAAAACTTTAGAAAAACATAAATTATTAGGACATATTTATACTTTTATTTTAGTAGTAATTAGTTTTGTTATTTTTAATACGAATACTTTAGGAGAAAGTTTAACTTTTATTAAAGCAATGTTTGGATTTAAATCTTTAGAGTTTGTTAATCATTTTACTTTATATTATTTAAGAAGTTATGGAATACTTTTACTTATTTCTTTATTCTTTTTATTTCCATATTATAAAACTTTAATTAAGAAAGTATATACTAATAGATTAAATAAGAAAATTATAGATATTTTAGAAGTAATAGTTTATATAAGTATATTTATTTTATCAGTTGCTTTTATTGTAGATAGTTCTTATAATCCATTTTTATACTTTAGATTTTGAGGTGATAATATGAAAGATAAAATAATTACAATTACAACTTTAATAATTATATATGGAGTTATGATATTAAGTATAGTTACTAAAGATGAGAATTATTCTTTTAGTGAAAGAAGAGAACTCACTAAATTACCTACTAAATTTAATGATAGTTATTTTGAAAAATTAGATAATTATTTAGTAGATAATATTGTTTTTAGAGAAAATTTTCGAAGTCTTAAAAGTTATTATAACTTTTTTATCTTAAATGAGTTAGATAATAATAATGCTTTTGTTAAAAATGGTTATATTTTTAAAATGGAGGAGTTAAATAAAAAAAGTATTACCTACTTTATAAATAAAATTAATGAATTAGATGATACTTATTTAAGTAATAATAAAGTATATTTAAGTATTATACCGGATAAAATATATTATTTAGATGATGATACTTATTTAAAGAAAGATTATGATTATATATTTGAAACTATATCCAATAATATAAATAAAAATATAACTTATATTGATATTAGAGATGATTTAAAATTAGAAGATTATTATCGGACAGATATTCATTTAAAACAAGAAAGTTATTTAAATGTTTTAAATACTTTAAGTCCTTATCTAAATAGTAATCATAATACTACTTATGAAAGAAAGACTTATAATAATTTTTATGGGGCTTTATATGGAAATATGGCTTTAAATATTAAACCAGATACTATAACTACTTTAAGTAATTCTATAATTGAGAAAGCATCGGTTTATAATTATGAGAAAAATATAACGGATAAAGTATATAATGAAGATTATTTAAATAATCTTGATGCTTATGATATATTTTTAGGGGGAGCTACACCATTACTTACTATTACTAATGATAATAGTAATAATGATAAGGAACTAATTATATTTAGAGATTCCTTTGGTAGTTCTTTAGCTCCCCTACTAATAGATAATTATCATAAAATTACTTTAATAGATATTCGTTATATTAACTCTAAATTATTAAAAGATTATATAGATTTTAATAATAAAGATATTTTAATAATATATGGTTTAGAAGTTATCAATAATAGTTTTTCTCTAAACTAATTGATAACTTTTTCTATTTTTCTTTCTAATTCTTCTTTACTGGATAATTTATTAATTTTATATTCCTTTTATTGCTTATAATTCTTACTAAGTAACAACTTTCCTCTATTTCCTTTTTTATCACGGAACTAGGATATATGGTGTTTCACTACTTCCATTTCCTTCCCCACTCTTTATTTTTACACTGGATAACAGATATAAGGACGGGCGCACGGCAAACGCATCGTTCGCGCCGTAGCTGCTGACATACCCGGACGTAATGACATAGAACACACGGTTGAAGTAGGACGAAAGCGGCGTAAGTGTCCATTGATACTTACTTGAATCATACAACCAATCTTTTTCGACACAATCGGTTTTGTATGATCCACTACTCCAATTATATAATTTATATGCTAAACATTGCTCTCTTGTGTATGTTCCACTTCCACTCCCTTTTCCGCCGGTGGCATAACCATAATCGCTCGGGTACATTAAACCTATTTTTCCTATCCATTCGGTTTGTCTATTACTATCATATACTTGGGTACTTCGTTCGGCTTCATAAAATTGCGATGTGGTTACATCACTACCACTTGTTGGCCCTCCTAAGTTCCATATTACATTTTCTATCATGTTTCGGGTCTCATCATTTTTTAATCCTCTTTGACTTCCTGTACTACTATAATCACATCCATTGGTGGTTATGGTCGCTTTTTGGTCGGTCATATAACAATTACCTTTTGCTCCATTCCAATATAAACTGTTATTTGCAAGTTTTGCTGTAGCACTTGATGTTGTTTTTGCTTTATAGGTATCATATCCTGGATTTAACATATACATTAATTCTGATGTCGTCCAATCATTATTATATGTTTGTAAGTTTGTGTTTCTTTCTGAATAATCATCAGCATCCCATAATAAGTTTCCTATACTATCGGCACGAATTAGTTTTACTAAACTTTGAGTGCTTGCTTTACCATTTGAAACAACTCCTATATTATTCATAAGTCCAATAATCCGCCATAATTCACAGGTAGATGTGCTGGGATTCGTATAATCATCACAATTAAATAAAACATAATTATTTACTACATCACTTGCTCCAGCATATCTTAGATTTCCATCTTCAGTTTCATCTATTACAATATTTGCTACTTCTAATCCATGTTCCTTCATACATTCATTTAATGCCATATTTTCTGTACATAATGATGATAATGTTCCAGTAGTTGTTGTTGGTTTCTTTTTAAATAATATTGTACATTTATTGGGACCAGTAGAATTTAAATCTAATGACCAAGTTCCATAATTCCATGTTGCTGTTGTTATTCCTTCATTATCACATGTTATTCCACTATATATTACGCCATCTGTTGGTTTAGGAAAATCAGTTTGTGATACACCATCTACTTTAACAGCTAACTCTATATCTTTTCGATTTATTTTAACTCTGGTATAAATAATTCTTCTAGAATATCTTACTTGATAAAAGGCATAAGATGTTCCAACAACAGCAATAACTAATAATAGAAAAGAAAA
>CANQHW010000035.1 GCA_947623855.1 uncultured Bacilli bacterium
CCCATCCCGAACAGAGCAGTTAAGCATTAGAACGCCGACGATAGTGTAAGCGAAAATAGGAAGTTGCCAATTTTTTTTTGCTCTAAAATACCTATATTTTTTCTAAATATGGGTTTTAATTTTATAAATTTTTGTTATATTGTGCGTCATTTACTCACTTTTTAGTAAATTAACGTCAATTTTTTAAAATATAGTTGTTTAAAATTCTTTTACATTATATACTAATAATAGGTGAGTTAATATATGGATTATAAATTTGTATCACGAAAAGAAGAAGATACCTTAGCTTTAGCTCAAAATATTGAGAGTGAAAAGTTTCCAGGAATGGTTATATGTTTAAATGGGGAATTAGGTAGTGGTAAAACAATTTTTGTAAAGGG
This sequence comes from uncultured Bacilli bacterium, assembly GCA_947623855.1. Classification (GTDB taxonomy): domain Bacteria; phylum Bacillota_I; class Bacilli_A; order RF39; family UBA660; genus CALWAM01. Next base: position 381 of record CANQHW010000035.1, read on the forward strand.
TTTTGCGCATGCTTTAGGTATTGAAGAGAATATTACTAGTCCAACTTTTAATATTGTTAAAGAATATAAAGAGGGGGAAGCACCTTTAAATCATATGGATGTTTATCGATTAGAGGATAATGCTAATTCTTTTGATTTTGATGATTATTTTGATGGGGAATCTATTACCATTATTGAATGGGCGGAACTAGTTCAAGATGCTTTACCGGAAGAACGCTTGGATTTAACTTTTAAAATAGTTGATGAAAATACACGGATTATTGTTTTAACTCCTTATGGAAAAGAATATGAAGACTTATGTAGCGCAGTGTTATAAAGTCTTTTTTTATTGGGGGAAAAGTGCTATAATAACGAAGAAAAGACGAGGTTTTAAATATGTGGAGTTTGTTTATTGATACGCATTATAAAAATATTGTTATTGTTCTTTATAAAGATGATAATTTAGTTGATATGATAAATAAAGAAGTAAAAAAGGATCATAGTGTTTTTATAATGCCTTTATTACAAGACTTATTAACTAAGAATAATTTAACAGTGCAAGATTTACAAGCTATCTATGTATGTCGAGGACCAGGTAGTTTTACCGGAATAAGGTTATGTGTAACTATTGCTAAAACTTTAGCTTATACTTTAAATATTCCTATAAAATCTTTAACATCTTTGGAATTAGTTAGTTTAGGTAATAATGCTTTTTATTTAGTCGTAAAAGAAAACAATGGGGTGTTTATCGCTGAAAGAAAAAATCTAGATAATATTAAATATTATAGTAATTTAGAATATCAAGAATTTAAAAAATCTCACGAAGTTTTAGAAAACGAAAATCCTCTTTATCAAGAGATTCCTCTTTATTTAAAAAATAAACAACCAGAAAATCCCCACGCGGTGAATCCCCTATATATTAAAGGAATATCTGGTGTCGATGATAATTAGAGATTTGGTGGAAGAGGATAAAGAGGAGATAATACAACTGGGTAGTACTTTACATGAAGATTATTTTTTAGGTAATTTAGATGAACCGAACCACCTACTTGTAGCTTTGGAAAATAATAAAGTTATTGGATTTATACATTTTTTTGTTGTTGCTGGTTGTGTGGATGTTATAGATATTGTTGTTGCTGAAGGTTATCGTAAACAAGGTATTGGGACGAGTTTGTTAGAGGAAGTAGAAAAATATAATCCTAAAGAGATAGTGCTAGAAGTATCTAAAAATAATGCTGTAGCTATAAAATTTTATTTAAAAAATGGATTTACTAAAGTAGGAATAAGAAAAGGTTATTATGGTGGGGTTGATGGAATAACAATGAAAAAGGTGATTGGATGAAAGATGTATATATTTTAGCTATTGAATCTTCTTGTGATGAAACAAGTATGGCGATTGTGAAAAATGGGTGTGAAGTGGTATCGATGGTGGTTAATACACAGATGGATACGCACGCTAATTATGGGGGAGTGGTACCGGAGATTGCCAGTAGGATGCATGCCGAAAATATTACTATAGTTTTAGAAGAAACGTTAAGACAAGCTAAGATGAAGGTGGAAGATGTTGATGCTATTGCGGTTACTTATGCCCCAGGGTTAAATGGTAGTTTGTTAGTTGGGATTGAATGTGCGAAGGTGTTATCTTTAGTTTATAATAAGCCTTTGATTGCTGTTAATCATCTAGCGGGGCATATTTATGCGAATCATATTGATAAGGAAATGAATTATCCTTTACTAGCTTTAGTTGTAAGTGGAGGACATACGGATTTAATTTTAATGCATAAGGATTATGATTTTAAAGTTTTAGGGCGGACTTTAGATGATGCCGTAGGTGAGTGCTATGATAAAGTTGCTCGGGTTTTAGGTCTTAAATATCCAGGGGGTCCTAATGTGGAAAGGTTAGCTAAAGAAGGGCATCCTACGTATAAGTTACCTATAATGATGAATGATGGTTCTTTAAATATGAGTTTTAGTGGTTTAAAAAGTGCGGTTATAAATCTTGTTCATAATGAAACACAAAGGGGTAAACAAATAAATACTAGTGATTTAGCTTGTTCTTTTGAAAATGCAGCTTTGGGGGAATTAGAGCGTAAAACGGATTTAGCTTTAACTAAATATCCGGTTAAAGAACTAATCATTGCAGGAGGAGTATCGGCTAATAAGCACTTAAGAGGTATTATGGAAGAGGTTTCTAAAAAACATCAAGTTAAATTAAGTGTGCCAGCGTTTAAATATTGTACTGATAATGCGTCTATGATTGGGGCGGCGGCGTATCCTTTATTTTTACAAAAAAAATTTGCGACTTATGATTTAAATGCTAGTAGTCATTTAGATTTGTACTAATATTTAATTTATGATATTATGAATAAGGAGGAATAAGTTATGGCGGGATTAATAACATCTTTAATTTCAGGAGTTTCTTTTGTTATAGGGTTTATTATTACAAAGTTAATGAAACAAAAAGAAAAGTTTGTTATTTTTGCGATATCTTTATCTTTTCCAATTATGTTATCTTTAATATTTTTAGATTTATTGCCGGAATGTATTTTAGCTTTTGATAGTTTTGGTTTTTTTAAAAGAACTTTAGTGATTGCTATGGGAACTTTAATAGGTATTTTTCTTTTAAAATTATTAGATCTTTTTATTCCGCATCATCATCATAGTAAGAATCATAAGGAACATACTAGTCATTTATTTCATATTGGTTTAGTTACCGCAATTGCGTTATTTTTACATAATTTGATTGAAGGGATTGCGATTTATACGACAACTATTAGTGATTTAAAAGCAGGTTTATTAATGATGGGAGCAGTTTCTTTACATAATATACCTTTAGGAATAGAGATATCTAGTGCAACGGGGAATAATAAGAAACAGTCATTATTTATGATTAGTTTACTTACTATTTCAGCTTTTTTAGGAGGTTTAATAATTTATATAAGTAAGATTACTATACCGGCGGTGGTGTTAGGGGTTTTAATTACTCTTACAATTGGAATGTTAATATATATTAGTATTTTAGAATTATTTCCGGAGATGTTAAATCATTTTAATTTAAAAGAAACAAAGTATGGTTTAATAGCGGGGATAATTATTGTTTTAGTTATGGTATTTATTTAAATAAAGGAGTAGTATATGAAAAAAGTGTTAGTAACTGGGGCGGCTGGGACTTTAGGAATGTATGTTTTAAAATATTTATTGAGTGAAGGTAAATATGAAGTAACGGGGATGGATTTACGGAATACGCGTTCTTATAATCGGCTAAAAAAGTATGAACATCGGATTAATTTAGTTTATGGAGATGTTAATGATGAAAGTTTGATGGCTTCTTTAGTAAAAACGCATGATGTTATTATTCATTTAGCAGGTGTTATACCTCCAATGGCAGATATTAGGGAAGAGTTATGTGATATTATTGATTATGAAGGTACAGTTAATATTGTGGATAATATAGAGGCATTTAATCCAAAGGCGTATTTAATTTATCCTTCTACAACGACGGTTTATGGGAAGACAAAAGATATTGTTGGGGTTGATAGGGAAATAAATATTAAACCACATGATTTATATGCGAAAGCGAAGTATAAGGCGGAGGAATATATTAGGAATAATTTAAAGAATTATACTATTTATCGGATGCCAGGTTTTTTATGTAATCTTAAGAGTGAGTGTCCAATGTATAATACTCCTTTAAGTAGTAAAGTCGAATTAATTGATGGTTTAGATGCTTCTTATGCTTTAGTTAAATCTATTGATTATAAGAGTAAGTTAAATAAAAAGACTTATATTTTAGCGGGTGGTGAAAAATGTCGGACAGGATATCGGGAATTTTTAAAACAAATATTACGTTATCATGGTATTAGTGTACGTTTTTTACTTTCTTATTTTTTTGCAGATAAGAATTTTTATGGTTCTTATTATGAAGATAATGAATTAGATAGTTTATTAAATTATAGGGGGACATCAATTAAGAATTATTATATTAATTTAGAAAATAATGAAAGTAAGATAAAAAGATTTATTCCGAAACTTTTAGCTAAGCCTTTTATTATGGTTTTACATTTAAAAAAAGAGAGGTAAGAAATGAAAAGAGGTTTAGTATTAGAAGGTGGGGGAGTTAAGGGTTCTTATCAGATTGGGGCTTATTATGCTTTTAGGAATAATCATATAAAGTTTAAATATATTGTTGGGACTTCTATAGGGGCGTTTAATGCGGCTATATTAGCTTGTGGTAAAGAAAAAGAGTTACTTAAATTTTGGGAAGAAATAGATCTAGGGTTATTATTAGATTTTGATAAAGAGTTTACTAATTCTTTTAATGAACAAGGTTTTTCTTTGAAGACGATTAGAGGGTTAAGACATACTTTAAGAAGTGTTTTAAAAAATAGAGGAGTTCCGACGGATAAAATTAAAAGGGTAGCAAGTATGTTACTTGATGAAAAGGCTTTAAGAAGAAGTAAAATTAATTTTGGGTTAGCCACTTTAAAGTTTAGTAAATTAACACCAACATATATGTTTACTAAAGATATTAAAGAGGGTTTAGTTGTGGATTCTATTATGGCTTCTTGTTATTTACCTTTCTTTAAGTTAGAAAAAATTATTGATGATAATTATTATTTAGATGGTGGTTTTTTTGATAAATGTCCAACGAGTATGTTACTTGATAAAAAATTAGATGTTATTTATGAAGTAAAAATTAATGGTATTGGTATTACAAAAAGAATTAATAAAGGGGAGAATAAAGTTATTACAATTAAACCATCAAGGAGTTTAGGTAGTGTTTTAGAGTTACGGAAGAAGAAGACTTCAGAAAATATTTTAATGGGTTATTATGATACTTTGAGAGTTATAAAGAATTTAGAGGGATATAAGTTTTGTTTTAAAAGAAAAAGAGAAAGATATTATAAGAGATTAATTAAGAAAATAGATAGTAAAACTTTAACAAGGGTTAAGTTATTATTAAATACAAAGGAAGATAAACAAACGATTATTAAAGCTTTAGAGTATGTTTTAGAAAAGGAACGGAGTTCATATTACTATGTTTATTCTATTCCTAATGTAATACGGAGTATAAGAAGGTTAAAAAATAGAAATATTGTGTATAAATTTGTTGCTGAATTAGCTCTTTGGTAGTATAATACTTTTGCTCTAGGAGGAGGGGTATTATGTATTTATATAATAAAACAGAGAATTATTTTGAGGTATATAATATGGAAGAGGATAGTAAATTAGCAAGAGAGTTTCGTTATAAGGAAGTTTTAAATATTCCTTATTATGAGAGGGTTTTATATACTATAGAGGGTAATTTATTTGATTATGCTAAAAGTGGGGTTAATGAAGAGAAGATTAATGATATTTTGAAAGATTATTATAGAGGTTTTTATAATGATTGTTTAGTAAAGATGGAAGGGGGAAAGTATTTATTATATATTGATAGTAATAAAGTTATTAATTTAACGAAGTTATTATATGGTTATCATAAGATACTTAGAGGAGATTTTGAGGTAATAACAGAGTATTCTTTAGAAGAGATAGAAAAGCTTTTAAATTTATTTAAAATAAGGAAGATACGAGAGGTTTTACTTACAGATTTTTATCATCGGGATTCGGATTTTATTAAAAAGACTTATGAAGTAGTTGCTAAAAAGTCTTTAAAAGATGAAGTAGGGTTAAGATTATTTAGAGAATATAAGAAGTAAAATAGTTATACATATTAAAGAAAAGATAGTATAATATTAAAAGAAAGAGGTGTACTTATGGGGAGAGCTTATGAGGTTAGAAAAGCAAGTATTCAAAAAAATGGAGCGATTAAAGCTAAGACATATTCAACTTTTGCAAAGGAGATATATTTAGCTGCTAAGGCAGGAGTTCCTGATATTGATATGAATGTTCCTTTAAAAAGGATTGTAGATAAAGCTAAAAAGAGTGAAGTACCTAGTGATATTATAAATAGAGCTATTGAGAAAGCTAAGACAGTGGGAGGAGAAGATTATCAAACGGTTATTTATGAAGGATTTGGACCGGGGGCTTCGACTTTAATTATTAAGACTTTAACGGATAATGTTAATAGAACGGTGGGAGAAGTAAGAGCTTGTTTTAATAAGGTACATAAAAGTTTAGGAGTAACTAATTCTGTATCTTATAATTATGATCATTTAGCAATTATAGGGGTTAAATCGGATAAAGAAGAAGATATTTTGATGGCTTTATTAGATAAAGGGATTGAACCAGTATCTTTTGAGAATGAAGATGGGTTGATTGTGATATCAGTTAATCCGAATAATGCGAGTGCTACTAAAGATGCTATTGAAAGTGTTATTGTAAGTCCGGATTATGAAATAGATGAAGTGGGGATGTATCCTAAAGATAAAGTTATTTTAGAGGGAGAAGATTTAGAATTATTTAAACGTTTATATAATCTTTTGGATGAAGTGGAAGATGTTACTGATATTTATCATAATGTTAATTTATAACTATAGAAATATAGTTTTTTTCATTTAATTTTCACAATTTTGATATAATATATAATTATTAGAGGTGGTCATATGACTATTTTAGTAGTGGATGATGAAGAGTTAATTAGAAATGTTATTAAAGAATATTTAGTTATGGAAAATTTTAAGGTTTTAGAAGCTAAAGATGGTATTGAAGGGGTTAGTATGGCTTTAAATAATGATATTGATTTAATTATTATGGATATTATGATGCCTAAAAAAGATGGATATCAAGCTATTAAAGAAATAAAAAAGAAAAAAGATATTCCGTGTATTATGTTAAGTGCTAGGAAAGAGGAATATGATAAATTAATTGGGTTTGATATTGGGATAGATGATTATGTGACTAAACCTTTTTCTCCTAAAGAATTAATGGCAAGGGTTAAAGCCATATTAAAGAGAAATAATAAAGAAGAAGATAAATATGTTTTTGGAGATTTAGTAGTAGATAATCTTGCTCATACGGTTAGAATTAAAGATAAAAGTATTAATTTAACTCCTAAAGAATATGACTTATTATTATATTTAATTATGAATAAAGGGATTGCTTTAAGTAGAGAGCAATTATTAATTAATGTATGGGGTTATGATTTTTATGGAGATGATAGAACGGTTGATACGCATATTAAGACTTTAAGAAATAGTTTAGGAAAATATAGGGAGGTTATTGTTACGGTAAGAAAGGTAGGTTATAAATTTGACTACCAAGAGTAATAAATTTAAATCTATTAATTTTAAGACTTTAACTTATTTTGTTATATTTTCTATTTCTATTGCTTTAGTTTTATTAGTATTTCAATTATTATTATTTGGTTTTTTTTATGAACAGTATCAAATAAATTCTTTAGATAATTTAGCTAATACTTTAATAAATAATAATCGACATGATATGGAGGAGGTTATTAATAATATTAGTTTTAATAATAATATATGTTTAGAATATGTTGATACTTTAGGATATAGTGAGTTTTTTAATGATCGAGCACCAGGATGTCTTTTAAAGGAGAGTTATTTACAAAGTTTTAAAAAAGAGTTAGATATGAATACTGAACAAATATCTAAAATAAGATTAGTTAATCCAAAGTATCATAGATTATCTTATCTATATAGTGTAAAGTTAGATTTTGGAACTATTTATATTTTTTCAGTATTAACTAATGTATCTGAGTATAGTTTATTAATGCAAAGAGAAATAATTTATATAGCACTTATTGCGATAATATTTGCAGTAGTTATATCATACTTTTTATCTAAGAAGTTATCTAAACCGATAACTAAGATAACTTCTGATGCTAAAGAATTAGCAGATGGGAATTATAGTGTTAGTTTTGCTCATAATGGGATATTAGAGTTAGATGAACTAAGTGATACATTAAATTATTTAAAAGAAGAAGTTTTAAAGGTAGATGAATATCGCAGAGATTTAATGGCAAATGTTTCTCATGATTTAAAAACTCCTTTAACGATGATTAAGGCTTATGCAGAGATGATTAGAGATATTAGTTATAAAGATGAAGAGAAGATGAAGGATAATTTAAATATTATTATTGATGAAGTAGATAGATTAAATATTTTAGTAAATGATATTTTAGAATTATCTAAATTACAATCTAAAGATTATGAAAAATTAAATATTGAAGAGTTTGATTTAGGGGAAACGATTAAAGATATTTTAAAAAGATATGATTTAATTAAAGAGATTGAAGATTATCATTTTATAGTAGAGATACCTGATAAAGTAATAGTTAAAGCGGATAAGAAAAGGTTAGAACAAGTAATATATAATTTAATTAATAATGCTATTAATTATACAGGAGAAGATAAATTAGTATATATTTCAATTATAGAAGATAAAAAAGAGTATATAGTAAGTATTAAAGATACAGGGAAAGGTATTAGTAAGAAAGATTTAGAACATATATGGGATAAATATTATAAGAATGAAAAGAATCATCATAGAAATATTATTGGGACAGGGTTAGGTTTAGCTATAGTTAAAAATATTTTATTACAACATAATTTTACTTATGGGGTTAATTCTAAGAAGAATAAAGGGACAGAGTTTTATTTTAAGATTAATAAATAAAGTTTCACTATTTCTTCACGTATATTTCATATTAGAATGATATGATGTATTTGTAAGAAAGGAAAGTGATTAATAGATAATATAAAAGTATATATAATAAAGACTTAATAATTATTATATATCCCTATACAATTTAAAATAACATATAAACTCAAACTCACACTTTAATTGGAACAAGAATTATTTCTTGTTCTTTTTAATTAGTTCTTCCACATAACCAATCTAGGGATATATCATATTTTTTAACTATTTCTATAGCAAAAGCAGTAAGTAACATAGTTTTACCATGCTCATAAGCACTTATGGTAGAATGGGTTGTATGTAAAATATCGGCTAATTGTTGTTGAGTAAGGTTATTATTTTTTCTAAAAGTTTTTAATCTTTTACCAATAACTATTTTATTTAAGTTTTTATGATATTTTAATTCTTTGTTATTAACTTTTTGACCAATAGCATAATCCATACTAACATTAAAATAATTACATAATAAATTTAATCTATTTAAAGGGATTATATCTTTACCTTTTTCCCATTTAGATATTAAGAATTTAGATACTCCTAAAATACTACCCATTTCAGATTGAGTAAGACCATTTCTTTCTCTTATAAAATAAAGTATTTCTGTATTCATTTAATACACCTCAGTATTTATTTTCTTATGTTTAATAAAAAAATAAGAAAAAAGTTGAAGAAATACGACATTTTGTGTTATACTACTTTTAGAAAGTAGGTATAGGAATTATGTTTAAGTTTAATCCAGAGAAAGAACTAAAGAAAATACAAGGAGGAAATAAGAATAAAATCTTATATGGTATTATAGCATTCTTATTAATAGTAGCAATAGGAAGTAGTTATGCTTTATATCAGGTAAGATATAGTAAAAGAATAATTTATACGAGAGTTAAAATAAATCGAAAAGATGTAGAATTAGCAGTAAAGATAGAAGGAGAAGATGGTAATTTAGATCACTTTCCAACAAAGGAAGAAGGGTATACCTATTCTAAAACCGAATGTGATAATGAAGGTGTAACAACAGTAACTTGGAATGATCAAACTTGGAAGTTAACTTTAGAAACCTCAGGTCCAAATAAATGTACTGTATACTTTAATGCACCAGTAAAATATACAATAACAGCAGAAGTAGTAGGAGAAGGCGGAAGTGTTGAACCATCATCTCAAACAGTGTTAGAAGGAAAA
>CANQHW010000036.1 GCA_947623855.1 uncultured Bacilli bacterium
CGAGCGGGGAAGGAGATGGAAGTGCGGGTTCCCCATACATCATAGTGGCGTGATGAGATACCTTGCCGGTGAGGAACGATTCGGCTTGTGGCATCCTTGAAGGTAATCAAGGATGCTCTCTTTGGGAAGACCCTAATAGTTTATTTCTCCAATATTTAGATGGAGCAAAAAAAGTTTTCATCAACATCGGGGGGAGACTTTTTTTATGGGGGTTAATATTTAGTAGGTAGTAATTATTTAAAAAATTTTTCTATCAGATTTATTTACTAAGTAAGGAAGATTTAAATACTTTTTTACTATAAACTAGGAGTTTTTGATATAATAGGGGTAGGTGGTTAATATGACTTTTACTACTAGTGTTAAAGAAGAAATAAGTAAACAAGATATAGATATAGTATCTGCTACTAGTGAGTTATCTTCTTTTATTAGATATGATGGGATTATTAATAAAGAAAAAATAACTTTAACAATTGAGAATGCTAGTGTAGCAAGAAGGATATATTCTCTTATTAAAGTTATTTTTGGGATTAAAGCTCAAATAATAGTAAGAAATCAAAGAAGATTTAGGATTAAACAAATATATATATTAGAGATTAATTATAATATTGAGAGTATTTTAGAAACTTTAAATATTATGCATAATAATAAAGTAAATGATAATAATGAGTTTTTTTTAGTAACAGAGGAAGATAAGATTGCATATTTAAAGGGGGTATTTTTAGCTAGTGGGAGTATTACTAATCCTCAAACTAGTGGGTATCATTTAGAGTTTAGTTTACCTTATAAGAAGGATGCTTTATATATTAATAAGTTATTAGAAGAGTTTAATATAGTTGGTAAGGTTATTAAAAGAGGAAATAATTATATGTTATATATTAAGAGTGCAGAGATGATAAGTGATGTTTTAAAATTATTTAAAGCTACAAATAGTTTATTCTTTTTTGAAGATATTAGGATTTATAGAGATCATAAGAATATGGTAAATAGGTTAAATAATTGTGAGATTGCTAATCAAGAGAAGGTTATTAAAACAGGGTTAGAACAATTACAGGATATTAAGTATTTAAAGGATAATGATTTAGTTAATTTATTGGATGATAAGGTTAAGGATGCTATATATTATAGAGAGAAATATCCAGAAAGTTCTTTACAAGAGTTAGCTGATATAATATCTTCAGAGACAGGGAAAGTTATTGGGAAGTCAGGGGTTAATCATTATTTTAGAAAAGTAAGAGAGTTAGTTAATAAACATAAAAATTCTTAAAGAATTTTATCTACTAAACCATATTCTAAAGCTTCTTTACTAGATAGGTAGTTATCTCTTTCGGTATCTATTTCAATTTTATGGAGTTTTTGTCCAGTATTATCTGCAATAATTTTATTAAGTTTTTGACGGAGTAGGATAATTCGTTCTGCAACGATTTTTATTTCAGTAGCTTGACCTTGGACTCCTCCTAGAGGTTGGTGAATCATTATTTCACTATTAGGAAGAATATATCTTCCTCCTTTTTCACCGGAGCAAGCTAGGACGGCAGCCATTGAAGCAGCCATGCCAATAACAATGGTTTTAACTTTACTTTGGATATAGTTCATTGTGTCATATATGGCCATACCAGCAGTGATACTTCCTCCTGGACTGTTGATATAAAGAGAGATATCTTGATTATTTAGAGCATCTAAATATAATAGTTCACTTACAATTATATTGGCGCTGTCATCGGTTATTTCTCCAGAAAGAAAGATTATTCGATCATTTAATAAACGCGAATATAGGTCATAAGCATATTCTTTATTACTAGTTTTTTCAATAACTGTGGGTATAATATTCATAAAATTAGTCACCTAGTACTATAATAAGTGTAAATAATAAATTTTATTCAAATTTATTGCTAAAAAAATGCGACAAAAAAGTATTTATTTGATACAATATATACTAGGAGAGTAAAAAGGTGATCTTATGGAAAAAGTTTTAATATTACCAAATAATGAAAAAATAGAGGTATCTAATAATATGACTTATTATGATTTATTAGAGGATAAACTTTTAGCGAATAATTATTTAGGTATTAAAATAGATAATGAAATTATGCCTTTATCTTCGAAAGCTTATAAAGGGGGAGTAGTTACTTTTTTAAATAGAGAGGATGTTTCTGGGTATAAGATGTACCAAGCTGGTCTTAAGATGGTACTAGATTTAGCTATTCAAAGGAAGTATCCTAAGGTTTTAATAGTATATGATCATTCTATTGATAGAGGGATACATATTAGAGTAAGTAATATTAATGTTAATAAAGATGTTATTTTAGAGTTAAAAGAAGAGATGGATAAAATAATTAAAGATAATTTAGTTTTTAATAGAGTAGTGGTAGATAAGAAGAGTGCTTTTAATTATTTTGAAAAGAAGGATTTTGCTAAAGCTTGTAATATAAGTATTGTTCCTAGTAGTGCGGTAACTTTTTATAAGGTGGATAATTATTTAAATTATTATTATACTCAGATGCCATATAGTACGGGGGGATTAAATAATTATGATTTAGTTATGTTAAATAAACAGGAAATGGTTTTATTATTTCCCCCATATATAAATGGGGAAGGGATACCAAGTTATGTGCATTATCAAAAGGTTATTGATTGTTATAAAGAATCAATTAAGTGGGTTAATAATTTAGATATTCCTTTTGTTAAAGATTTAAATACTAAGGTAGCTAACGGGGAAGTTAATAGTTTAGTTAGAATAAGTGAGTTAAAGTATAGTGATGATATAGATAGAGCAGTTAATAAGGCGTTAGAAAAAAGAGCTAAATTTATATTATTAGCTGGGCCTTCTAGTTCTGGGAAGACGACAACTTCTAAAAGAATAGCTTTTAATTTATTAGCTAAAGGGTATAAACCATTTACGATAAGTGTGGATAATTATTTTAAAGAGAGGGTAGATACTCCTTTAGATGAAAAAGGGAATAGAGATTATGAAAATATAAAAGCTATTGATACAGAGTTACTTAGTAGGGATTTAAAGAAGTTACTAGCGGGTGAGGCGATTAATCCCCCAACATTTAATTTTATAACTGGAAAGAAAGAATATAGTGATGAACTTTTAAAACTTCCGGATAATGGTATAATAATTATGGAAGGGTTACATTGTTTGAATGATGCTTTATTACCAGGGATTGAGGATAGTTTAAAGTATAAGATTTATTTAAGCCCTTTTTATCCGATTAATATAGATTATCAAAATTATGTATCAACGGTTGATTTACGTCTTATTAGAAGAATTATTAGGGATGAAAGAACAAGGGGGTATGATGTAGCAACTACTATTAAAAATTGGCAACAGGTAAGAGTAGGGGAAGAAAAGTATATTTTTCCATATTTAGATAATGCTGATATAATTATTAATACTAGTTTAGCTTATGAATTAGGGGTATTAAAAGTATTTGCAGAACCGTTACTTTATACAGTAACGATATCTTCCCCATTTTATGAAGAAGCACAAAGATTATTAGATTTTTTACATAATTTTTTTCCAATAGCTAGTGATCATATTGGAGGAGATAGTATTATTAGAGAATTTATTGGTAAAAGTGATTTTACTGATTAAATAGAAGAAAGGAATGAAGAAAATGATTAAAGTAGCAATTAATGGGTTTGGTAGAATTGGGAGGTTAGCATTTAGAAGTATGATTACTACTACAGATTTTGATGTAGTAGCAATTAATGATTTAACAGATGCTGAGACGTTAGCATATTTATTAAAATATGATACGAATCATCGGTCTTTTCATGAAGAAGATATTACTTTTGAAGATAATTATTTAGTTATTAAAGGTATTAAGAAAATACCAGTTTTTGCAGAGAAGGAACCTAGTAAATTACCTTGGAGAGATTTAGGGGTAGATGTTGTATTAGAGTGTACGGGGCATTTTACCGATAAGGATAGTGCGATGGCGCACATTATGGCGGGGGCAAAAAAGGTTATTATTTCTGCTCCAGCTAAAGGGGATGTAAAGACGATAGTATACAATGTTAACCATGAAATATTAGATGGGACAGAAACAATTATTTCCGCAGCTTCTTGTACGACTAATTGTTTAGCTCCAGTGTTAGATGTTTTAGAAAGAAATATTGGGATTGAAAAAGGGTTTATGACAACAATTCATGCTTATACTAATGATCAAGCAACATTAGATATACCGCATAAAAAGGGAATTAAAGCAAGAAGAGGAAGAGCTTGTGCGGCGAATATTATACCATCTTCTACAGGGGCAGCTTCGGCGATAGGAAGTGTAATACCTAGTTTAAAGGGATGTTTAGATGGGGGAGCATTTAGGGTACCAGTTAGTGATGGGTCAGTGGTTGATTTAGCTTTAGAGCTTAAAAGACCTACAACTATTGAAGAAATAAATAATTTATTTATTAATAATCAAAACGAAACAATTAAAGCAACATATGATCCAATAGTATCAAGTGATATAATTGGAAAGAAATGTGGAGCATTAGTAGATTTATTACTTACTAATGTAGTAGAAAAAGATGGGAAACAAATGGTTAAAGTAGTAGCGTGGTATGATAATGAAGTGGGTTATACAGCGCAAATGCTTAGAACAGCTAAATATTTAATGACAAAATAAAACTTCAGAAATCTGAAGTTTTTATCTTGTGGGTCCATTATCTAACTTATAGTTACCATCTAAATCCATAGTTGCTTGAACTTTTAAAAAAAGTATTATTTTGGACACTTTATTGACAATTATCATATTATTCCTTTGAAAAACCTGCACGCGTGCAGATTATTCCTTTGAATAATATGCATTTATCTATTTTTACTTTCTATTTTAATAATTAAATTTTCTTTTTTACATATTTCGAGAAGTAATTCAAAGTCAAAGTTTCTTTGACCATATTCATAATATTGAATAGCAGTTTTACTTCTTTTTATTTGGTGGCCGAATTCAGCTTGGGTTTTTCCAGTATATTCGCGGATCATTTTAAATACTTCGTTAGCTCTGTAATCATTTGCAATAATTCTCATAATTCACCTCTTGATAAACATACATTTTGTTGGTATAATAAAAATAACAATACCAACATTTTGTTGGTTAAATTATAATATGAGTAAACTTAAAAGGAGTGGTATTATATGTTTAGATTTAATCCAGAAAAAGAATTAAAAAAGATCCAACATGGAGGAAGAAATAGATTTATATTTTTTTCTTTTCTATTATTAGTTATTGCTGTTGTTGGAACATCTTATGCTTTTTATCAAGTAAGATATTCGAGAAGAATAATCTATACCAGAGTTAAAATAAATAGGAAAGATATAGAATTAGCTGTTAAGGTAGAAGGAGAAGAAGGAAATAGAACTACTTTTCCTTCTAAAGATGAAGGATTAATATATAGTGGAATAACATGCGATAAAGAAGGAATAACAACAGCAACCTGGAATTATGGAACATGGTCATTAGATTTAAATTCAAGTGGACCTAATAAATGTACTATAAATTTTAGAAAAAAAACAACAACTACTGGGACATTATCATCTTTGTGTACAGGAAATATGGCTTTAAATGAATGTATGAAAGAACATGGATTAGAAGTAGCAAATACTCTAATTGATGAAACTGAAGATGGAAATCTAAGATACGTTGGAGCAAGTAATGTAGTAAATAATTATGTTTTATTTAATTGTGATGATTATACTAATCCCAGTACATCTACCTGTGAATTATGGCGGATTATTGGTCTTATGAATAATGTAGGAGTTGTTAATGGGAAGATTAATACTCAAAGTTTAGTAAAACTAATCCGTAAAGACGGTACAAGTCCACTAAGGGATGCTAATGATTACTCAGAAAGAAATACCAACTTACAAACATATAATAATGATTGGACGACCTCAGAATTAATGTATATGTTAAATCCAGGATATGATACTTATAAAGCAAAAACAACATCAAGTGCTACAGCGAAACTCGCAAATAACAGTTTATATTGGAATGGAGCGAAAGGTAATTGTTATAAGACAGATGAAAAAACAATCACAACTGACGGATGTGATTATAGTAGCACTGGCCCACAAAGAGGATTAAAAAATGATGATACCCGAAACATGATAGAGAATGTAATATGGAACTTAGGAGGACTATACAGTTCTGCTCATACAGCATCTCAATTTTATGAAGATGAACGAAAAACAAATGTATCTGCTGAACATCAAAGCGAATGGACAGGAAAAATCGGATTAATGTACCCGAGTGATTATGGATATGCAGCTCCGGATGCATGTTGGTCAACAAATTTAAGAAGTTATAGTAGTAGCTGTTCTAAAAGTGATTGGTTACTTTCGATTTTTACTCAATGGACACTTACGCCGTCTTCAGACGACTCCTATTTTGCGTTCGTTGTCTACGACAACGGGAATGTCTCGACGGAAACTGTAAAAAGTACGCAATCCGCTCGCCCGACCTTATATCTGACATCCAGTGTAAAAATAAAGAGCGGGGAAGGTGATGGAAGTAGTACTAATCCTTATATATTAGTACCTTAGAAATATCACTAATAAGTGGTATTTTTTTTAGATATTTGATATACTTAAATAGAAAGAGTGATCTTATGGGTAAGAAAATTGGTGAAATATTTGGGAGTATTTTAGGTACTAGTTTATTAAGTAAGTATTTAGTAGTATTTTTAATATCAATGATTCCTTTAGTAGAGTTAAGGGGTGCTATACCATATTCGCAATTAGTAGGGTTACCTATAGTGCCATCATATATTGTATCAATAATTGGGAACATGTTACCGGTACCTATTATTTTCTTATTTGCTAGAAGAGTATTGGAATGGGGGAGTGAGAAAAAGTATACTAAGAAGTTTTTTAGTTGGTGTTTAGAAAAGGGAAGAAAAGGTGGAGATGCTTTGGAAGCTAAAGCTGGTAAAGGTTTGTTTTGGGCGTTATTAATATTTGTAGGTATTCCACTTCCTGGAACGGGAGCTTGGACAGGGACTTTAGCTGCTAGTATTTTAGATATGGATTTTAAGAAAAGTGTTATAGCAGTAATGTTAGGGGTTTTATTAGCAGGAATAATTATGGGAGTTATATCATTTTTAATATTTAAAGGAGTATTTTAATGAATGTAGTTTATTTAGTTAGTACAGGGAATAATAAGAATAATATAGAATATATAAATAAAAATTTAGATTATAAATTTTTATCTATTAGTAATCATAAGATAATGGATAACATAAGTAATCTATTAAAAAATATAGATAATATATATACTTCAGAGGATGTTAAATGTATTGAAGCAGGGATACATTTAGGTACTAGTAATAAAGTTATAGTTACGGTAGATAGTAGTTTTAATAAATTAAAGTATTATAGTAAGATTAGTTTAGATGATAAAGAAGAGTTATGGAGAAAGTTAGTTAAAGATTTTAATTATAAGTTAAATTCTGAGAGTATTAATGAGGTTAAAAAAAGAGTTAGCTCCGCTTTGAAGTTAGTTTTATTTCATAAACCGGATACTAACTGTGTAATTGTAACTCATAAGAGTGTTATTATAGCGTTATTATCTATTTGGTGTGAAGTAGGTCTTAATTATGATAATAATGTTATTATGGATTATAAGGGAAAGACTATAATAGATGGGGTATGGAATAAACCTTTAGTATTTAAGTTATGTTTTGAAGGAAAAGATTTATTATCTTTAGAGAGGGTTACTTTTTAAATTTACGGTAGATTTTTAATAAGATAGGTAATATTTTATACCAGATAGGTTTATTTATTAAGTCAAACTCTCCAATAAATTCAATATAGGTTCCACCTAGTTTTCTTTTGTATTCGTGGATTCCTGCTAAGTTTTTATATTTAGTATGAGGGTCTCCAACGGTTCCGAAAAGATCAGCAAAATCTTTTTTTTGTTCATAAGCATCTTTAATATATTCGTAATATAAACGGTTTATAGTTCCGGTATATTCAGCGATTTCATCGTTACCGATGTACATTGACCAAGCTCCTTTTTCAGAGTAAGTACAGATTAGGGATGCAATAACTATTTCTTTATTACCTTTATCTTTTAGAAAGTTAATATCTTTTTGCATTTTAGTTATTTTATCGGGATTTTTTTCATTTTTTATTAGTTCTTCATATTTTTTAATAACTTTTTCAGGGTTTATTTTAGCAATAAAGTTTTTAATATAGTTATTTTCTTTTAAGATATTAAAGACGTTTTCATAGTAACTTTTAGAATAACTTTTAAAACCATCTTTATTAGATATACGGGTGATTAATTCATAGAAGTTATCAACATTGGGAGCACTTTCTATTACAAGGTCATAGTTATAACTACGTTTAATAGAACGCATGAATGTTTTAGAGATGGTTTGTTCTACTTCGGTAAAGTCTTTATAATTTTTAAAGTAAGTTCGAAAAGTATAACGAGGTTGGTTATGTTCATAAAGTTTATTAAATCCTTTATGGACATAACCTAGTTTTAATAGGTAGTTAAATAAGGCATAGTTGTTTTGACCATTAGGAATAGGGTTAGCTTCTTCGTCGATATCTTGATAACTAATAGGGGGATCAATTTTTAGATAGATAGCGTTTTGGTTTTTTAAGAAGGTTTTTAGTTTAGTAGTAAATTCTTTTAAAAGTTTTTTATTATCATAATCGATGACGAATCCTCTAGGGGCATAGAAGTAACACATATTTAGAGGGGTTTTCTTTTGCATTAATAAGGCTTCTGCAACGATGTGGCCTTCTTCATCTTTTAATCCAACATACCAAGGTATTTGATTTCTATTTAGTTTATTTACTAATCCCCATTCATATGAGTTCATAAAATGTGCATTTTTATGGGTTTTCCAAAATTTCGTATATTCTTTTCTTTCAATATTTGTTATAAATTGCATTTTATCACCTTTACTTTATTTATTTGTAATATTCTTGTAAATTATTTATGATTTCAATAAATTTCATACCATTAGAGGCTTTAAATAAAATGGTATCTTGATCTTGGATGAGATTAAGTAATTTTTTAGTAGCAGTAGAATTATCAGGACAGGTAATTATTTTATTTTTAGGCATTCCAAGTTCTAAAGCTTTATTAGCGATATATTGGGCTTCTTTTCCGACGGTAAGTAGTATATCAATATTATTTTGGAAGACAGATGTTCCGACTTCTTCGTGTAAGTTTTTACTATATTTACCTAGTTCTAACATATCTCCTAAGACAGCAATTTTTCTAGTTGTATATTTACTTAATATTTCTAGGGAAGATTTTACGGAGTCGACACTAGCATTATAAGTATCATTTATAAAAGTTAGATTATTAATATGAATAAATTCCATTCTATTTTTAGTTAGAGTAATATTTAAGATACCATTAATAATTTTAGTAGGAGGAACTTTTAAGAGAGTACCGACGGCGAAAGCGATTAAACTATTATAGATAAATACTTTACCAGGTATAGGACATTTAAGATCATATTTTTTATTTTGATAGGTAATGGTAAAAGTAGAATAGTTTTCAGTTAAAGTAATATTGGTAGCAGTAAAGTCACTAGGATTATCGATACCAATGGTTACAATATTTTGGGGATGAGTTTGATAATAGGTATGTAACATATCATTATCATTATTTATTATTAAGATACCATCTTTATCCATACCATTAATTATTTCTAATTTAGCTTTTAAAATATTTTCTCTGGAACCTAGTTCACCGATGTGAGCAGTACCAACATTAGTAATAACACTGATATGGGGATGAGTGATCTTAGTAAGATAATCGATTTCACCAAGATGGTTCATACCCATTTCAATAACAGCGGCTTCTTCATCTTGTAAACGTAATAAAGTTAGGGGTAGACCAATATTGTTATTAAAGTTACCTTCAGTTTTTAAAGTTTTATAATGGGTATTTAATACACTATAAATCATATCTCTCGTAGAGGTTTTACCAACACTACCGGTTACTCCAATAAATTTAGCTTTAGAGTTATTTCTTTTGGTTTCG
>CANQHW010000037.1 GCA_947623855.1 uncultured Bacilli bacterium
AAAAATCAACCCGAACGGATTGATTATATATTTAAGTTCAAACTATAAAAGTTCGAACAGAAACGTCACTGGAGCAACTGAGGAGGATCGAACTCCCATCTCAACCTTGGCAAGGTCGCATACTAGCCATTGTACTACAGCTGCATAGACTTAATATAACAAATAATATCAATAATTTCAAGGAAAAATTGAAAATTTTTATTATTAAGTGTATAATTATTAAATGAAAGGTTGGCAAAGATGAAAAAAATAGGAAAAATGTTTAAAAAATCTAAACGAAAGGTCATAAATTATATTTCTACTAACCGCTTATTTATAAGCTATGTTATTTTTTCTATCATAAGTACTCTTTTGATTAGACATTTTACAATTAAAAATACTTTAGATTTTGTCCCTCTATTAATTGATACAGGTGTTATTTTAGCTATCGGCGCTATCGGATACTTAATAAAACCTAAAAACCAATTTAAATACTATTTTACTTGGTTAATTATTTATACCATAATATGTATCGTCAATTCTATATACTATAATTTTTACCTTTCTTATGCCTCAATTAGCTTATTATCCACCGCTGGTCAGTTGGGGGATGTTTCGGATGCTTTAGTTGAACAATTAAGATTAATCGATTTTATTTATCTAATTTTTCCTATATTATTCTTTATAATTCATAAAATTCTTAAAAAGAATAACTATTATAACTATGTTACTAAAGTAGAAAAAAGTAAAAAAATGTGTGTTTCTACTATTCTAGCTGGCGTAATCGTTTCCGCATGCGGCTTAGTCACCGTCACCCGTACTGACTACGGCCGGTTAGCTAAACAATGGAATCCCGAATTAGTCGTGGAAAAGTTTGGTATCTTAGTATATCAAGGTAATGACTTATGTCAAAGTTTAACCCCCAAAATTAATTCTTTATTTGGTTATGATGAAGCTGCTCGAAAATTCCGTGAATTTTATCAAAATGCTGATACCGAAACTCCTAAAAATAAATATACTAATATCTTTAAAGGAAAAAATATCGTCTTTATTCATATGGAAAGTATACAAAGTATTTTATTAACCATGGAATTTAATGGTTCCAAAGTTTTACCTAACATTACTAAATTAGCTGAAGAGGGAATGTATTTCTCTAACTTCTATCCACAAGTAAGTGTTGGAACCTCTAGTGATACGGAGTTTTCCCTTTCTTCTTCCTTACTTCCCGCTCTTTCAGGTACCGTTGCTGTAAACTATTATGACCGAGATTATGTAACTATTCAAAAATTATTTAAAGAACTAGGTTATTATACCTTCAGTATGCACGCTAATAAAGCGGCGATGTGGAATAGAGATGATTTTCATAAAAGTTTTGGTTATGAAAAATTCTATTCTATTACAGATTTTACTGATTATCCTTTACCTAAAACTGATGAAGAAAAGAAACTCGATCCCGAATGGGTTGGTCTTGGATTAAGTGACCACGAATTCTTTAAACAATTAATCCCTAAACTAGAATTAATTGAACAAGAAAATAAAAATTATTTAGGAACTCTTATTACTTTATCTAACCATACCCCTTTTGATGCTGTAGATAAATATGATGATTTTGATTTAAGTTATACCGGTTATCGTCTTAACCCTGAAACAGGAATCCAAGAACTTATAACCGATCCTTATTTAAATGAAAAGAAACTAGGTAATTATATTAAAAGTGCACATTATGCTGATCGATGTTTAGGAGAATTTATTGATTATATAAATAATAGTAAATACTTTAATGATACTATCTTTGTCTTCTATGGTGACCACGATGCTCGTTTAAATAGTAAAGAATTTAACTATTACTATAACTATGATTTAACTACTGGTACCTTAAAAGAAGAAGGTGATGAAGGTTATATTAACTTTGATACCTTTGCTCAAGAATTAAACCGTAAAACCCCTTTAATCATCTGGACTAAAAATAATTCTTTAAGAAAAAAGATTAATACCGAAATAACAAATGTTATGGGAATGGTTGATGTCTTACCAACTATTGGTAATATGTTTGGAGTTAAAAATCCATATGCTTTAGGACACGATATCTTTACTATCAAAGAAGACAATGTCGTCGTCTTCCCTAATGGTAACTTCTTAACTAATAAAGTTTATTATGATTACTCTACATCTAGTTACCAAACATTGTATCAAGGAGCTACTATAACCAATGAATATATAAATTACTATTTAAATTATGCTGAAGAAAGATTAGAAATAAGTAATTCTATTATCGTTTATGATTTAATTAAAAAAGAAAAAGAGGAGAATAGAGGGTTAGTGGATGAAAACACCGTACAAAACTAGTTTAACAATTATTGCTTTAATAACCTTAGGATTCTTACTATGGTATATCTATGGTATGAATAAAGTTCCTAAAGTCGTTAATAAAAGTACTATAGAAAGTGAAATAAAAGACTTTGGTTATAAAATTAATGATAATGAAAGTAAATATTATAAAGATACTTTTAAACAATTAGAACAACTATTAAACCAAAAAGATTATGATGATAATACCTATCGTGATTTAATTGCTAAATTATTTGTTATCGATTTATATTCTCTAGATACTAAAATAAATAAATATGAAGTAAGTAGTTCCCAATACTTTTATCCTAGTAAACAACAAATGCATCAAAATAAAGTAATTGATACTTTCTATAATATAATTGAAGATAACAGTTATGGTAAAAGAACTACCTCTCTTCCTTTAGTATCCCAAGTTACTATAACTAATACTGAAGAAACAACTTATAAAATAAATGATCTAGATTACTCTGGTTATCAAATAACTTTAGATATATCTTATGCTAAAGATTTAGGTTATGATACAAAAGGTAATATTACTTTAATTAAAGAAGATAATAAATGGTGGGTAGTAAGTTTTACTGGTCTTAAAGAAGTTTAAATACTTCTTTTTTCTTTGCATAGAATGACAAAATATTTCTCATTATATACATATAATTATAAAGGAGGAATCAATATGCAATATCAAGATAATATTAAAAAAATATTTATGGATGCCGAAGAAGAAATGTTAAATCTCCATCATCCCTATGTTGGTAGTGAACACCTAATGCTTGCTTTACTTAAAAGTGATTGGTCTTTATTACCTAATTTTAAAAAAATTGGTTTAACCTATGATAAATTTAAAAAAGAACTTATTAAAACCGTAGGAATGGCTCATAAAAAAAGTAGTGTTATTTTATATACTCCCTTACTTAAAAGAATCATCGAACTAGCTACCAATGATGCCATTGAAGAAAAAACTACTCTAAATGAAAGTCATTTATTTAAAGCTATTATTGAAGAAGGAGAAGGTATTGCTATAAGAGTAATCCTAGCTCTTGATGTCCCTTTAAATAAACTATACTCTTATGCTAATAATGAAACTCTAACTAACTTTAAAGAAGGGGTAATTTTAAATGATACCGTAAATAATGATATCTTAATTGGACGTGAAAGAGAAATCACCGAACTAGAAGAATCCTTACTCCGTAAAAATAAATGTAACCCTCTCTTAGTAGGTAAAGCCGGAGTAGGTAAAACCGCAATAGTAGAAGAGTTTGTAAGAAGAATCAATAAAGGTAATGTCCCTAATAGATTAAAAAATCTTAAAGTCTTAAAAGTTGATATGGGTTCTTTAGTCGCTGGAACTAAATACCGTGGTGAGTTTGAAGAAAAAGTAACTAATCTTTTAAAAGACCTAGAAAACAATCAAGATACCATCTTATTTATCGATGAAATTCATACTTTAATTAATGCCGGTGGCGCTGAAGGCGCTATTAGTGCTTGTGATATCTTTAAACCCTTTCTAGCTCGTGGAGAAGTAAAAGTCATCGGTGCTACAACAGAAAAAGAATACCATAATACCATTATGAAAGATAAAGCCTTAAATAGAAGGTTTGAACTCATTGAAGTCCCCGAACCCTCTAATAGTGAAACCCTAAGTATTCTCCAAGGAATTAAACCTCTCTATGAAAAGTTTCATAATTGTTTAATAAGTAATGAGGTTATTAAAGAAATAGTTAATATTAGTAATGAATATATCTTTAATAAAAGTAATCCCGATAAAGCTATAGATTTATTAGATAGTGTTTGTGTTTATGCAAGCTGTAAAAACCCTTCTTCCCCTAATCCTACTTATCTTAAAAATTTATCTCAAACTAAAAATACCTATCTTTTAAAAGGTGATTATTCTAAAGCTACTAAAATCTGTCGTGAAGAAAAGAAACTTCAAAACCCTAAAATCTCTATAACTAAAGAAGATATTCAAAACGTTATCCAACGTAAATACCATATCCATACTCCTGAAGATATTCAAAATATTCTAAATAAATACGAAATAATTAATAAAGATCAAATACTTACTAGTATCCAAAATAAAAAATTAGAATTACCCAACGAAGATCACGAACTTAAAAAAATGTGTGAAGAAATATATGGTAAACAATTTATTATTTTAGATGGTAAAGATTATACTGATCCTAGTAGTATTTATAAATTAATTGGTATTCCTTCTATCTACCGTGAAGAACATGAAGATTATCTCCTAGAAAGATTTAAAAATAATCCCTTTGGTTGTCTATATATTAAAAATACCCAAGAAATATGTCCTAAAGTCCATAACTTATTAGATAAAATTCTCCAAGAACGTGAAATCTTAGATAAAGATAACGAAATAATAAACTTTAAAAATGTATATATAATTTTAAATAATAATGTCAATAATAAGTCAATAGGGTTTACTATCTAATAAAAATAATTTATAATTTTTATAGAGGGTAAGAGTATGAGTAAAGAAGTAAAACACAAAAGAATCAATAATGATTATAACCTAGTAAGCAATTTTAAACATTTATCTAAAAGTGTTGTTTACTACGTCCAAAATAATCAAAACGTATATTATAACATTGATGAAAATATCGTCTTTAACTCTTGCTTTAGCGAAATAGGTAAATTTAATGAATACGGTTATGCTTTAGGAAAAATAACTCTTCCCACTCCTACCAAAAAATATTATGTTTTTTGTTATGTTAATGAATTAGGAGAAGTAATATCTCCTCTAGTAAATACCTATGATTATACTATGCTTAATACTGATTTAGATACTTATTTAGAAATTTTACAATCTAAATTAGCTATTCCCTATACTAAAAAATTAATTAAAGAATAATAATATCTACTTATAGGTAGATATTTTTTAAAAGGAGGAAAAATTATGCACTATACTCTACAAAAAGAAGTAACTGAACGAGGTTCTAGAACCAAATATTATTTATATGATAACGATAAATTAATCTTAAAATTAGATTTACCCTTTACTTTAAAATATATTGCTGATGATATCGTCTTATTTACTAAAGGCAGTTATAACGATGATGACTCTATCAAAAAAGATGTTCTCTTTAATTTAAAACAAGGTAAAATAATTAATGAGCAATTTAATAAAATCTATCCCTTTGAAGATTATGCCGGTACAAAAAGAGCCCAAGCCGATATTTATCTTAAATATCATAAACGTCTTATCACTATTTCTTGTTTTATTGATATTTATGGTAATATTGTTTCTAAAATTATTGATAACAAAGAATTTATTCCTTTTGAAGCTCATCTCCTTTCTAAACGTCTTACTTTCTTATATAAATGTTTAGAAGATGAAGAAAACCAATTTAATGGTCTTCTCCAAAATGAAAAAGAAAAAGTAACTAAACTTATCTTACAAAAAAATAGATAATTTTTTCTTCTTTTTCTTCTTTCTACTTTGTGTTATACTAATGGGTAGAAATGAGGAATAATTATGTTAGTAAGAACTAGATTCGCTCCCAGTCCTACCGGCTATATGCATATTGGAAATTTAAGAACTGCTATTTTTGAATATTTAATAGCTAAAAAAGATAATGGTAGCTTTATCTTAAGAATTGAAGATACTGATCAAGAAAGAAAAGTAGAAGGTGCCATAGATTTTATATATAAAACTTTAGAATTATGTAATTTTAAAATCGATGAAGGACCAAATAATCCTGGCGAGTATGGACCTTATATTCAAAGTGAAAGAAAAGAGTTATATAAAGAATATGCCATGAAATTAGTAGAAAGTGGCCATGCTTATATGTGTTTCTGTACTGAAGAAGAACTAGAAAGACAAAGACACGCTGCCGAATTAAGAAGAGTTCCTTTTATGTATAATGGTAAATGTAGTATCTTAACTAAAGAAGAAATTGAAGAAAATTTAGCTAAAGGACTTCCCTATGTTATTAGACAAAAAATGCCTAAAGAAGGTGTTACCGAAGTAAATGACTTAGTATATGGTAAAATTAAAATCGATAATAGTATTCTAGAAGATCAAATATTACTTAAAAGTGATGGGTTTCCTACCTATAACTTTGCTAATGTCGTAGATGATCACTTAATGGGTATTACCCACGTTATAAGAGGACACGAATATTTAGATCAAACTGCAAAATATAATTTATTATATCAAGCTTTTGGTTGGGAACCCCCACAATATATTCACGTAGCAATGGTCCTAGGGAGTGATGGTAATAAATTAAGTAAAAGAAATGGGGACGCTTCTTTCATGGATTTATATAATGAAGGTTATCTACCTGAAGCTATAGTAAATTACTTAGTCTTACTAGGATGGAGTCCTCCTACTAATCAAGAAATATTTAGCATGGAAGAATTAATTAATATTTTCGACCCTAAAAGAATAAGTAAAAGTAGTAGCCAATATGATGTTAAAAAACTTAATTGGGTAAATGCGCAATATATTAAGAAATTAGATGATAAAGAATATATTGAGTTTGTAAAACCCCATTTAGAAAAAGCTTATGATTTATCCAATAAAAGTCCCGAGTGGATTAATAAATTATTAACTACTTATAAAAATCATATTAGTTATGGTAAAGAAATCGCTACTGTTACCGCTCCATTCTTTACCAGTGTTAATAAGATTAATGCAGAATGTGAAGAATTCCTTCATAGTGATGAAAGTATCAAAAATACTTTAAAAGTATTTAAAGAAAAATTAGAAAAATTAAGTGATTTTACTAGTGAAAACTTAAATAATTTAATCAATGAAGTCAAAGAAGAAAGCGGTGCTAAAGGAAAACTTTTATATATGCCAATAAGAATCGCTGCTACCCACGAAATGCATGGACCCGAACTTGCTGACACCCTTTATTTAACTGGTAAAGACACTATAATAGAAAGAATAAGTGAAGTTTATGAAAATTTATAACTCTTTAACTGATAAATTAGAAGAATTTAAAACCCTTAAACCGGGAGAAGTAACAATGTATGTGTGTGGACCCACTGTTTATAACTATGTCCATATTGGTAACATGCGTCCCGTTCTTACTTTTGATATGGTTAGTAACTACTTTAAATATTTAGGTTATAATGTTAGATACGCTAGTAATTTTACCGATATCAACCCTAAAATCATTACGGCTGCTAAAGAACTAGGTATAACCGAAAGAGAAGTTGCAGATAAGTTTATTAAAGCTTACCTAGATGATTTACAAAGTTATAACTGTAATGAAATAACCTATCGTCCTAAAGTAATAGATAATCTAGATGCTATCTATGATTTTATTACTAAACTAATCGAAAAAGATTATGCTTATGTCGTTGATGGTGATGTTTATTTTAGAGTTACTAAAATCAAAAATTATGGTATTCTATCTAATCAAAATATCGAGGAACTAGAAAGTGGAGCTAGAGTCGAAGTTGATGAAAAAAAAGAAGATCCTCTAGATTTTGCTTTATGGCGTAAAACAACCGAAGGTGAACAATTTTCTTCTCCCTGGGGTTTAGGAATACCTGGATGGCATACCGAATGTGTTGTTATGATTAATAATCTATTTGGTAGTAAAATTGATATCCATGGGGGCGGAGTTGACCTAAAATTCCCGCATCATGAAAATGAAATCGCTCAAAGTATGGCTCTAAATAATAATACTATTGCTAATTATTGGATGCATAATGGTCATATCAATATTGATGGAACTAAAATGAGTAAAAGTTTAAATAACTTTGTCTTAGCTAAAGACTTTATAAAAATGCATAATCCTAATGAAGTAAAACTAGCTTTATTTAAAACCCATTATCGTTTACCATTTAATATCAGTGAAGATCTATTTAAAGAAGCAAAAATTTTAAATGATAAAATATTTAATGCTTTAAAACAAGCTAACCTTTATCTTAAATTAAACAATGAACCAACCGGAATACTTCAAAAAGACCCTAATATTAATGCTATAATGGACGAAGACTTTAATACTCCTAATCTTATAACTTATTTAACTGATTTAATAAAAGAATTAAATATCAAAATCCGTAATAAAGATAAAATAAGTTCTACCTATGATAAAATAACTCTTATAAATAATATCCTAGGACTAAAATATGATTTATATACTATTACTGATGAAGATCTATCTTTATATAATAAATGGTTAGAATATAAAGAAAATAAAAACTTTGAAGAAGCTGATAAAATACGTCATAACCTAGAAAGTAAAGGAGTATTATAGTGGATTTAATAATATTAATAGCTATTTTAATAATCCCCGCTATAGCCCAAGCAAATATCTCTAAAACCTATCAAAAATATTTACAAATAAATTCTAAAATAAATCTATCTGGAGTAGAAATAGCTCGTAAAATACTCGATGCTAATAATCTTAAAGATATTTATGTTGTTGAAACTAAAGGAGTCTTAACTGATCACTATGACCCTCAAAGAAAAGTTGTAAGATTATCTAAAGATATCTTTCATGGTACCTCTATAGCTAGTATCAGTGTTGCAGCCCACGAATGTGGGCATGCTATCCAAGATAAAGAAGGTTATGGCCCTTTAAAACTTCGTTCTTTAATTTATCCCATAGTTAATATTGCTACCAGTATATCTTACTTTATTATCTTATTAGGAATACTTATGCAATTACTTAATGTCATATATTTAGGTATAGCTTTAACCACTATGGGTTTAGTATTTCAAATTATAACTTTACCTGTTGAGTTTGATGCTAGTAATAGAGCTATCCAAGAATTAGAAAAATTAAAATTAGTCACAACCAATGAAAGTGATGGTTCTAAAGAAGTCTTAAAAAGTGCAGCATTAACTTATGTTGCAGGTGTTCTAGCTAGTATTCTTCAAATATTAAGATTATTATTACTTGTCCAAAATCGTGACGATTAACTACTAAAAATTTTAAACTTAAATGCACCCCGCCCACCGGAAAAAGCTTGACGGGGGGGGGGGTGTCATTTGATATGATATATACATAAAGGTAGGTTATGTATATATGTTTAGATTTAATCCGGAAAAAGAATTAAAGAAAATACAAAATGGTAGTAGAAATAAAGTAATAGGTTTTGTATTTCTATTATTATTTGTCTCAGTAATAAGTTATTCTTTTGCTCTATATCAGGTAAGATACTCTAAAAGAATAATATATACGAGAGTAAAAATAAATCGAAAAGATATAGAGTTAGCAGTAAAGGTAGAAGGAGAAGAAGGTAATTTAGATCATTTTCCATCTAAAGAAGATGGGTATACCTATTCTAGGACAGTATGTGATAATGAAGATGTAACAACAATAGATTGGATTGAAAAAGATTGGAAACTAAACTTATTAACTTCTGGTCCTAATAAATGTACTGTATATTTTAATGCCCCAGTAAAATATACCATAACTGCTAGAGTAGTAGGAGAAGGCGGAAGTGTTGAACCATCAGAACAAACAGTAATTAAAGATTGGGATAGTGATTACTTTACCGTAAGCCTAGTAGAAAGAACTAACATTAAAAACATCGAATGTAGTAATAATCAAAAAGTATCCAGAGATGGAAATAAATTTAAAGTAACAAGTGTAAGTAACAATAGTACATGTACTATTACAACTGCCAAAGGAAAACAATTAAATACTTACT
>CANQHW010000038.1 GCA_947623855.1 uncultured Bacilli bacterium
AGTAATAATATTATACTAGTAAATAAATGATTTGCAACTTCATCCATTTACTAATCAGTATTATACGTGGTATAATTTTGCTATAGGGTGGTGATATTGTGTTTATTCCTATTGCGGTTAAGACTGAATATTCTTTACTAAACAGTATGATTCGTATACCAACGTTAATCAATTACTTAAAAGAACATAATATCACCAGTTGTGGTATCGTAGATGATAACTTATTCTATGCCATAGAGTTTTATACTTTATGTAAAAAAAATAATATAAATCCTCTTATCGGCTTAGAAGTTACTATCCATAATCAAAAAGTATACTTATATGCTAAAGATTATTTAGGATATTTAAATCTTTTAAAAGTTAATACTCTAATCCAAGAAAGAGAATATAATCTTATTGATTTAGAACTATATAAAAATAATATCATCGTCGTTTTACCCTACAATTCTTATGACTTATATGAAGATTTTCATAAAAATTATGAAGTATATCTCTTATATAAAAATAATTATGAAAAACAAAATGCTAGTATTATAAGTCCTAAAATCGTTTATGGTAATACTATCCGTGCTTTATCTAATGATGATATTATCTATTTAGATTATCTAGAAATGATTAAACTAGGTCTTACAATTAGTAATTATCAAAATAAATATGGCGAAGATGATTGTTATCAAAATCCTTCTGATCCCGAAGATATTAAAAGTACCATCGATTTTAGTTCCAACTTTAACTTAGAACTACCTCAAAATACCCGATATATGCCTAAATATAATGTTAAAGATGAATTTTCATATTTAGGAGCTTTATGTAAAAAAGGTTTAAATAAACGTCTTAATGGCAAAGTTACTAAGGAATATAGCACCCGTTTATTATATGAATTAAATGTTATTAAAAAAATGGGTTTTGTTTCTTATTTCTTAATTGTTTATGACTATATAAAATATGCTAAACAAAATGATATTTATGTCGGACCTGGAAGAGGAAGTGGGGCGGGCTCCCTAGTTAGTTACTGCCTAGGTATAACTGAAGTAGATCCTTTAAAATATAATCTATTATTTGAACGATTCTTAAATCCCGAACGGATTACTATGCCCGATATCGATACCGATTTTGAAGACACTAGAAGAGATGAAGTTATAAACTATGTTAAAGAAAAATATGGTCATGATAAAGTTAGTTTAATTATGACCTATGGTACTTTAGGAGCACGTCAAGTTATAAGAGATGTTGGTAAAATCTTAGAAATAGATAGCTCTAAAATAGATAACTTAACTAAAAATCTTGACCGTCTTGCATCTTTACAAGAAAATATACAAAATCCTAAAATTATGCACTATGTTAAAGAAAATAATCTAAATAAAGTTTATAAAATAGGCTTAAAATTAGAAGGTTTAAAAAGACATATATCTACCCATGCTGCAGGTGTTGTCATCTCTTCTAAAACTTTAGATGAAATAATTCCCATGTATGTTAACTCTTCTTCTCTAGCTACTGGTGTAACTATGAACTATTTAGAATCCTTAGGACTTTTAAAAATGGACTTCTTAGCTATCTCCCATTTAACCGTTATTCATAACGTCTTAAAATTAATAAAAACAAATGAATCCCTTACTCTTGATTTAAAAGATATTAATTATAATGACCCTAAAGTCTTTGAATTATTTAGTAAAGGGGATACTTTAGGAATATTTCAGTTTGAAAGTAATGGAATGATTAACTTTATCAAAAAATTAAAACCCCAAAGTATTTTTGATTTATATGCCGCCGTTGCCTTATTCCGTCCGGGTCCTATGCAAAATATTGATTCCTTTATTAAAAGAAAAGAAGGTAAAGAAGCCATTACCTATCTTCATCCTAGTTTAGAACCTATCCTAAAAGAAACTTATGGCATAATCGTCTACCAAGAACAAATAATGCAAATATTAGTAGTTTTAGCTGGTTATACTTATGCCGAAGCCGATAACATCCGTCGTGCTATGAGTAAAAAGAAAAAAGAAATCATTTTCCAAGAAAAAGATAACTTTGTTAAAAGAGCTATTAAAAATGGTATTCCTTCTAATACCGCTATTGCTATATATGATTTAATCCTTCGTTTTGCCGATTATGGCTTTAATAAAGCTCACTCTGTTTCCTATGCTTTAGTAGGGTACCAAATGGCTTACTTAAAAACCTACTATCCCCAATATTTTATTACTAATTTACTAAATATGAGTTTAGGAAGTGATACTAAAACTAATGAGTATATTAATATGTTAAAAGCTCGTAATATACCTATATTACGACCTGATATTAATCTAAGTACCGATGCCTATTGTATCACTAATAAAGGTGTAAGAATGCCTCTTTCAGCCATTAAAGGTGTAGGTACTTTGGGAGCTAAAAGTATTTTAGAAGAAAGAAGTAAAGGACCTTTTAAAGATTATTTTTCCTTTGTTGCCCGCTGTTATTCGAAAAATATTAACAAAAAAACTATCACTGCTTTAGCTTATGCTGGTTGTTTCCAAAGTTTTAATTTAAATATTGCGACTATTATCAATAATTTAGATAGTGCTATAAGATATGCTGAAGTATGCCACGATTTAGATGAAAGCTTAGTCATGAAACCTCTTATAAATCCTCTAGTCGAATATCCCTTATCTTTATTAATTAAAAGAGAATTAGAAGTTTTAGGGATCTATTTAACTAATCATCCCTCTAGTAACTACCAATTCGGAATTGTAAAATCCTTAGATTTAAAAAATTATTTTGATAAGTTTGTTAAAACGGTAATTGTCATCTCTCGTATCAAAAAATTAACTACCAAAAAAGGTGAAGAAATGGCTTTTATCATCGGAAGTGATGAAAAAGGCATAATCGACTTTGTTATTTTCCCAAAATATAGTAAACTATTAGTAGGACTTAAAGAAGATGATTTAGTAATGATTAGAGGCCGTGTAGAAAAAAGATATGATAAATATCAAATTAATGTTGTACATTTAGAAAGGTTATAAAAATGGATAAAGAAGTAGAAAGATTTTTAAAAAGTATTAATTATGAACCAAAAGATACTACCTTTACTAAGGCTTATATTAGTAAAGTAGTCTTAAACAAAGACCAAGAAAAGTTTTATGTCTTTTTAAATAACGAAACTCCTTTTAATATTGCAGTAGTAAAAGAATTATTTACTAAAGCTCAAAAAGGTCTTAAAAAAAGTAATGATGTTAAAATTAATTTAGTATATGATAATATTTCAGAAGAAGATGTTTTAAACTCCTTATTATCAATAATTGAAGACGAAAAACTAAATCGTCCTTCTTTAGTAACCTTAAATAAAGATAACCTTAAAATTACTAATCAAAATATTAAAATCTCTGTAGCCAGTAAAACTGAAGAGGAAATCTTAAACGATTTAAAAGAAAATTTTCTCCAAAAATTAGATGATTATGGCTTTAAAGATTATACTATTGAAGTTAATATTGATAGTGAAATGAATGAATCTGTTATTAAAGAAATCGCCGAAGAAAAAAATCGTCCCATCACCATCTCACCTCCTACGGAAGTAGAATCAAAACCTTCCTATCCCCATAAAAAAGTAGGTTATTCTAGAAAAGGTTTAGTAAGTATTAAAAGTTTAGTTCGCGAAGAAAATAGTGTCCATTTAGAAGCCTATATTTTTGGAAGTGAATTTAATGAATTAAAAACTAAAGATGGTCGAACCCTTTACTTAGTAACTTTAAAAATAAGTGATAATACCTCTAGTATAATTGCTAAATACTTTGCTAAAGATGAAAAAGATTATCAAGAAAAATCTTCTGATTTACAAGAAGGTAAATGGTTTAGTTTTACTGGTCAAGTAAGATATGATACTTATACCAAAGATTTAGTTTTTAACTTTAAAAACTATGAAAAAATAGATAATTTAAATATTAAAAGAGAAGATAATGCTCCAATTAAAAGAGTAGAGCTTCACGCTCATACCATGATGAGTCAGATGGATGGCGTTTGTGATGATATAACCTTAGTAAAACAAGCAATAAATTTTGGTCATCCCGGAATAGTTATTACGGATAAAGATTCTTGTCAGTCTTTTCCCCATATCTTTAATACTGTTACTAGTTATAATAAAGATATTAAAAAAAGTCTTACAACTAAATTAACTGAATTACAAACCTCTTTACACGAAGAACAAGAAAAAAATAATCTTAAAGCTATCCAAGAATTAGAAAAATATATTTTAGAAACCGAAGAAGAATTAAAACATCCTCCATATTTTAAAGCTGGCTATGGAGTTGAACTTGATATGTGTGAATCTTACTTAGATGTTTGTTATAACCCTAATGATATGGCTATAGAAGATAATACCTTTGTAATATTTGATACCGAAACTACGGGCTTTAATCCAGGGTTAGGGGATTCTATGATTGAAATTGGTGCCGTAAAAATCCATAATGGGGAAGTTATCGACCGTTTTGATAAACTTATAAATCCTGGTCATCATATTGATGAAGCTATTACTAAAGTTACCGATATCTCCGATGCTGATGTCCAAGATGCCGCTAATGAAGAAGAAGTAACTAAAGAATTTAAAGCTTGGATAGAAGACTTCCCTTTAGTAGCTCATAATGCTCGTTTCGATAAAAATATGTTAGATATGGCTTACTATAAATACCATTTAGGACCTCTTACCAACCCCATAATTGATACCCTTATGCTATCTCGTATTATAAACCGTGATCAAAAAAGACATAGCTTAAAAGCTTTAGGTAAATATTATGGTGTAGATACCGGAGAAGAAAAAGAAATCGAAGAAAATAACTCTATCGATGCCGTTAAATTAAACGATGATTTAGTCAAAGTAATTGCTAGTGTTAAAGTTGATAATGAAGAAATATTAAAAGAAGTTTCTGAAGAACATCAAAGTTTTGATTATGCTTCCGAATTAAATAAAAATATAACCATAAAGGAGTACTACTTAGAAAATGTTCGTAAAGCTAGTAAAACCGATAAAGTAAATTTAGATATTTCTCTCAAAGAAGGATATACTTTAGTAGATAATACCCACGAAATATCATTACATCCTGCTGAAAATATTATTCCTATTAAATATACTGGTCCTTTTGGAGAAGGTAGTTTTAACCTTAAAATCTATGTTGGTCAACACCATGGAGCCGATGTCGATGCCGAAAATACTGGGTATATCTTTAATAAAATGTTAAAACAAATAAAAGGCTTAAAAACTTTAAAAGATTTAAATAATTTAGGATTATTAGAAGAAATAGCTATTAAAAATGATCCTAAAAAAATGGATAATATTCTAGATTTAATAAGTTATAAAAATTATATTATTCCTAGTAATGATGAAAACTTACAACCAGCTTTAAAAAATTATAATTTAACCGGCTACCGCTTTAAATATGCACCTTCTTCTGATAATAATTTACAAATGTATGATAATATCCCTGGTAAAACCTATACCGAACACTTAGCTAATTTATATGATAATCAAAAACATGTAACCATTATTGCTAAAAATAGTATTGGTCTTAAAAATATGTTTAAATTAATTAGTTATGCTAATACTAACTTCCTTGATCGGAGTGCGAGAATTCCAAGAAAATATATTGAGGAAAATAGGGAAGGTATCCTTGTAGGTAGTTCTTGTCTTAATGGTGAAATATTTTATTTAGCTGAAACTCGTAGTGAAGAAGACTTAATAAAAGCTATGGAATTCTATGATTATATTGAGGTTCAACCTATTGAAAACTATCTGCATTTAGTAACTTACCATGATATCAATAATCGTCGCCATTTAGAGTATTGCTTAGAAAAAATTATTAAATGTGCTAAAAAATGTGGTAAATTAATCTGTGCTACGGGCGATGTTCATAATATTAATAAAGAAGATTTAATCTCTAGGGAGATTATTGTAAACCAAAATGTTCCTGGCAAAGGTCGTCATGCTTTAGCTAAATATTTAACCGGCCGCTTAGGATATAACTATAATGAAGAAAATATTATTAAAGTAAAAGAATTAGTTGCCGAAAAAGGTTATGATTATAATCCTGTAGATGATGCTGTTATAAAATATATTTATACTTTAAAGAAAATAAAAAGTATTCCTATTACTCTAGATACTTTAGAAACTTTATTTATTCCAAGTAATGATTCTCCTTTAAAAGATAATCAAATGCGTCGCGAATCTATTACTAGCTCTTTAAGAAAATTTCAAGTACTAGGAATTATAACCTTAAATAATGAAACTAATACTTATGATTTAATATTTGATTTTAATAAAAAAAGTGATTACGAAGAAGGTCATATTCCTAATCAATATTTTCGAACAACTACTGAAATGAAAGATGGTTTTAAATTCTTAAAAGATGAAGACTTAATCGAAGAAATAGTTGTAACTAATCCACGTAAAGTATTAGATATGCTAGATATTATCGAAGTAATCGACCATCCTCCTAAACCTTATTCCCCAATCATTGCTAATTCACAAGAAACCGTCAGAGATATGGTATTTACTAAAGCATGGTCAATGTATGGTAATCCTTTACCTCAAATGATTGAAGAACGTATTGCCCAAGAATTCTATGGTGATAAAATTCTAGGTTTAGCTGAAGAAGATATTAAAAATAATCACCCTAATTGGAGTCCCGAAGAATATGCTAAAAATTATCCTTCGGCTCTTCACGAAATAATTATGGAAGGGTATGACCGTGTT
Source organism: uncultured Bacilli bacterium (assembly GCA_947623855.1). Lineage (GTDB taxonomy): Bacteria > Bacillota_I > Bacilli_A > RF39 > UBA660 > CALWAM01. The sequence continues at coordinate 6,710 of CANQHW010000038.1, forward strand.
GCCCAAATATTAGCCAAAAGATTAATTAAAGAAGAAAATATCGCCGAAGAAGAAGCCCTAACTAAAGCTAAAGCTTCTCTAGGAGGTATTATAGGAGGAGGGTTTGATGTTATCTATTTAATCGCCCAAAAACTTATCAAACACTCCAACGATGATGGTTATTTAGTTGGCAGCCGTGGTTCTGTAGGATCCTCATTTGTTGCTAGTATGATGGGAATCACCGAATGTAATCCGCTCCCAGCTCACTACTACTGCCCAGATTGTTCTATTGGGATATTCCAAGATGATACTGGAGAAGACCTTGTGGTTAATTATCCAAGTGGTTTTGATTTACCTGATAAAATGTGCCCAAAATGCGGTAAGAAAATGCGCAAAGATGGTAACGATATGCCATTTGCAACCTTCTTAGGATTTAATGCTGATAAAGTTCCTGATATTGACCTTAACTTTAGTGGTGATAACCAAGCTAGTGCTCACGAATATACCAAAGTATTATTTGGAACCGATAATGTTTACCGGGCAGGTACTGTTTCTACCGTTGCTGATAAAACCGCTATTGGATATGTTCAAGGTTATTTTGAAAGTAAATTATTTCACGAGTTACGTCTAGAAGCCAAAACCTATGGTTTACAAATACCTGGTTTAGATGATTTAAAGAAAAAAGGTATCATTAAATGTTATACCCGTTTTACTGAAGTAGAACGCCTATCCCTTGGATGTACCGGTGTAAAAAGAACTACCGGCCAACACCCTGGTGGTATCGTTGTTGTTCCTGGTTACAAAGACGTCTTTGATTTTACCCCATTCCAATATCCCGCAGATGACCCTACCAACGCCTGGCGGACAACCCACTTTGAATATCACGCTATCGAAGATGATTTATTAAAACTAGATATACTAGGACACGATGATCCTACTATGTTAAGAGTCTTACAAGATCTATCCGGAGTAGATGTTACTAAAATTGATTTAAGTGATCGCGATACTATGAAAATATTTTTGGGACCAGAAGTTTTAGGACTTAAAAAAACAGATTTACGCGCTTTAACTAATAAAGATGGTTATAAATATTGTCCAACCGGAACTTTAGGAGTTCCTGAATTCGGGACCAGTTTCTTACTTGGAATGCTTGAAGAAACCAAACCCACCACCTTCGCCGAATTAATTAAAATATCTGGCTTATCTCATGGTACCGATGTTTGGTTAGGTAATGCTAGAGATTTATGTACCCCTGATGAAAATGGTCATACCACCGTTCCTTTTAAAGAAGTAATTGGATGTCGTGATGATATTATGGTTAGTTTAATGAAATGGGGTTTAAAACCAATTCGGGCCTTCACCATAATGGAGTTTGTTCGTCGAGGTAAACCTAGTAAAGACCCTACAACTTGGGCTACCTATGTTAAAGAAATGCAAGAAGCGGGCATCCCTGATTGGTATATCGATTCCTGTCGTAAAATTAAATATATGTTCCCTAAAGCGCACGCTACTGCTTATGTAACTAGTGCTTTTAGAGTTGCTTGGTTTAAAGTTCATATGCCAATATATTATTATGCTGCTTACTTTAGTATTCGTTGTACTCAGTTTGATATTGCATCTATGGTCAGTGGAGCAGATGCCATCCGTGCTAAAATCGACGAATTAGAAGCCAAAGGGGATGAAGCTACCAATAAAGATAAAGAAGTATGTAACGTTTTATATTCCGCTTTAGAAATGACTGCCCGTGGTTTTTACTTTAAAAATATCGATGTTTCTGAAAGTGATGGTAAATACTTTAAAATCACTCCCGATCAAAAAGGTTTATTGCTCCCATTCCGAGCTTTAGATGGTCTAGGAGATGCCGTTGCTGATGCCATCGTAAATGCCCGTAAAACCGGTCCCTTTGTTTCTAAAGAAGACCTAAGAGAAAGAGGTAAAATAAACTATAGTTCCCTACAAAAACTGGAAAAATTAGGATGTTTAAATAATCTATCCGATAGTAATCAATTAAGTTTGTTTTAAAAATTTTGTAAAATTTTACATTTTTGCTTGATTATGTTAAAAGTTTATGTTATGATTAACTTGCACTTGGGGGATTAGCTCAGCTGGCTAGAGCATCTGCCCTGCACGCAGAGGGTCAAGAGTTCGAATCTCTTATCCTCCACCAAGTTAATCATTAAAAGGCCTTATTTAAGGCTTTTTTTCTTGGATAAATTGATATTTTTCAAACAATTACTCTCAAAATTACTCCGACTTATATATATTTGTCTGTAATTGGTGCTATCTCCTTTCTTTTTTGATTTGATAAATGTCCATATTTATTCACCGTGGTAGAATAATTTATATGTCCTAATCTTTCACTTATATGATATATTATATTTGCAATGATTATTTTATTGCATTTTTTCAAGTTTTAGGAGTTAGCCATAAAAAGCTGACTTCTTTTTTATGCTCTTTTTTGCCACTTAAAAATGTGCAGTATTTTCAAAAAACTGAGCATTTCTGTAATATTTAAAGTTTATTTTGCCAATGAATGAGCATTTTTAAAAAGTTAATGATAAAAATCTTATTTTTATTGTAAATAAATAATATATATACTATAATAATTTTGAGATGCCAAGATGGTGTTTTTCCTCGGTCCAATTATACTAAGAAATTAATATAAGCGGAAAGCGAGGTGAGGTCCATGAACTATGCTTTGCAGGAGGGAAATGGAATATCTTGTGATATTTGCCATAATATTAATCCTAGTGATTCGTATTATTGGCGAGCCAAAAAAATAGAACACCATATCATCACGATAGGTGTTCAAACAAAAATCAATTAGATTGGACTGAGAACACCATCAAAACGGCATCTCTTTTTATGTCCACAAATGTTAGAAAGAAATGGAGTTCTTTCTAACATTATTATACTCATATTTTACTATTAAATGCAACAAAAAATATAGTAAAAAGTAAAATACAATAAAGTATTATAGAATAAATCGTAAAAAAGTCAATATTTTTTGTATATTAAATCCTTTTCGTTCCAATTATCGTATAGATACTTAAAATGTCTTTTAGCTACTGGAAGCATTTCTTTTCTTTTTGGTGTGTCGTCAAAATCGTGATGGCATCTTGAACAAGCAGTAAATATATTTTGTTCTATTCCTA
>CANQHW010000039.1 GCA_947623855.1 uncultured Bacilli bacterium
GCAAGAACGATGCCACCTTTCGCTGTTCCATCTAACTTTGTCAACACAATTCCCGTAATATTTGTAATCTCTTTAATAGGAGGTATTTACTATTTTAATAGTAGTTATGATGGTATCCCAGTAGAAAAAGAAGATGAACTTACTGAATCAGTTCTAAATCACTACTTAGATTATATCCCTTTTGCTATATATGATACCGATACAGTTCCTTACTATAATCAAGCTATCACCGTTACAGAAGTTTCTCCAAATCTCTTAATTAATACTGCTTTAAAAGGTACTGATACTTTTATTGAATGTGAAGATGATTGCTTACCAAAAGAAGTTACTGATAAACATTTCTTACTTCAAAAATTAATAAATACTAATATTAAAGGCTATACTTTTTATCCTTTAAAAAAAGTTAAAGGTTATTTAAAAAGAATGTATAATGTCTCTGATATATATTTAAAAGAATATGATACTTTTGAATATACAGGTAATGAAATAATGTATTATAATGAAGGTTTTTTAAGTAGAATTACTACTGATTTAACCTATCAAGTAATTCATAATGTCGATAAATATGAAGTAGTAAATAATGAATTAATCATCTATGATTATCCTATTAAAAGTAGTACTAATAATAAAGAATTAATGGATTTTCAAAATGGTCAAGTTATTGATTATAATAAACTTAATCTCGAAAATTCTACTATCTATAAAGAAGTAAATAACTATGTTTTAAATCATAAAAAAGACTTTACTCATTTTAAATATACTTTTAAAAAGAATGATAACGGTTATTATTGGTATAGTAGTACCGTAGTAGATATTTCCGCTTCTCATGACCAACTATCTACTTATACTTTAAATACTTACTTAAATTATATCCCTTATGGTATCGAAGATGATTCTACTATTCCTTATTATAATCCTATAAGTACTGTAAATGATATTAATAAAAATTTATTAATAAGTATGACTTTAGAAAATAATGCCGAATTTATCCCTTGTGAAAACCCCAATAATTGTTTACCAACTGAGGTAACTAATCGTTTTTATAAAACTTATACTAAAAAATATTATGGTAGTGATACTATTGGATATGATTTTTATCCTGCATCTAAAATAAACTATTATTTAAAAAGAATGTATAATACTTCTTTAACTAATATAACTCTTTCAGAATATGATAAATGGTTATTTAAAGATAGGGAAATAATGTCTTATGCTAATGGCTTTCTAGAAAGAGAAAAGGATGCTTGGATTCCTAAAATAAACCATACTATTACAGATTATGAATTCCAAGATGATACTTTAATTATCTATGATAAAGTATATGAAGAAAAATATCGTAAAAAATATAACTGTCTAACTCAAAAAGAACTATCTAATTTAGAAGATGCTCCTTTATATAAACATACCTTTAAGAAAAATGCCACAGGTTATTATTGGTATAGTACAGAAGCTATCTAATTTACTTAATATTGTAAACTAAAACTTTCTTCTTCATTAATTTTTATCTACCTATGCTATAATTAAAGTGGTGAGTATATGGAAACTAAAAAGAATCATAAGGGGCTTATTTTAATTGTTATTGGAGTTATATTATTAGTAGTATTAACTATTCTAGGTGTTAAATATTATTTAGATAATTATGTTAATAATCCTTCCGAAGAACCACCAATTGAAGAAGAAATTGTTAGCTTAACTGATGCAGAACTAAATACTTATTTAAGTTATATTCCTTATGGCGATACTAATACCCAAACTGTTCCTTATTATAATCGTAATATTACCATCGATGAAGTAGATGCTACTTTATTAGTTAATATGGCTTTAAATGGTAATCATGAGTTTGTAAAGTGTAGTGATGAAAGTACCTGCCTTCCTCAAGAAATTGTATCTAAACACTATGTTCCTTATGGTAACTGTCATAATGATGGAACTTGTGATCCTAAAGGATATGATTTTTATCCTTTAGATAAAGTAAATACTAGTTTAAAGAAAATGTATAATATCGATTTTAAAGATTTAAAAATCGAAGAAAATACCACATTTGAATATACGGGTAATGAAATAATGTATTATCATAATGGTTTTTTAAGCCGGCAAACTACCGGATCTACAAAGCATATAGTTCATACCATTGACAAATATGAAGTAAATGATAATACTTTAATTATCTATGATTATCCAGTTACTGGAGCAGATAGTTATGATTATCAAGATAATTATGTTTATTATGAAATTCGGGATTTTCAAAATGGCTTAGTTATCGAATATAAAAATATTGATCCGGAAAATACTGCTTACTCTAATGCTGCTCACGATCAAAAAATTCAGTCTTATATTTTCCAACATAAAGATGACTTTACTTTATTTAAATATACTTTTAAGAAAAATAATGATAACTATTATTGGTATAGTAGTGAAGTCTTAAGTGATGAAAGAAAAGAAAATACTTTTACCGAATATGAATTAGAAGAATACTTAGGATATGTTCCTTACAAACAGTATAATAATGAAGGATTCCCCTATGTTAGTGAAAAAAGTACAATAAATGATGTCGATAAAAAAGTATTAATAAGTTATGCCATGAATGGCGCCGGTGAATTAGTATATTGTGAAGATGCCAATAATTGTTTAACTGATATAGATGAATATAACCGGGGCGTAATTGCTTATTCCAATTGCTATTCGACAAAAAACTATTGTACTCCTAAAGGCTATTATTTTTATCCCCTAAGAAAAGTTGATGCTAATCTTCAAAAAATGTATAACATTAATTTTGATAGTATAGATATTCAAGAATATGATATGTGGACCGATGGGTTAAATCATATGTATTATCATAATGGGTTTTTAAGTTGGGAATGCTGTGGTTCTGATTTTAGCTTAAAAGAAGAAGTTTCCCGATATGAGGTTGTTAATGACGAGTTATTAATCTATTCTAATGCCTACGAAGACATATCTATGTCTCCTGATATCAGAAATCCTATAACTAAAGAAAACCTATCTAATATTAAAGAAGCTCCTTTATATAAACATACTTTTAAAAAAAATGCGACAGGATATTACTGGTATAGCACCGAAGTCGTTAAAGAATAATCTAGATAATTATTTTAAAATATGATATATTTAAATAGAATAAAGGGTGTCGATTATGGATAATAAAGAAGAAAAAAAAGAAGGTTTTGTTTTAACTGATGATAATATTCCTAAATTTAAAGAACCATTAAAACCTACTATAGTTGAACAAACTCCTAAGAAAAAATCTGTTCCTATTGCTATTATCATCATAGGAGTTCTTTTCCTTGCCATAGCATCTATATTTGGTGTTAAATACTATATGGATAGTAAAAAACCTTCTTCCGATAATAAACCCAATAACTCTGATTCCGAAAAAGAAGAAGACTCTTCTGCTACTACTATAACACAAAGTGAATTAGAAACCTATTTAAGCTATATTCCTTTTGGAGCTAAAGATCATTCTACCTTACCATATTATAACTCTGTAAGTACTGTCATTGAAATCAAAAAGAATTTATTAATAAATACCGCTATGGAAGGAATGCCCGAATTTAAACCTTGTGAAAATCCGGAAAACTGTTTACCTGAAGCCGTTACTAATGCTTCCTTTACCACTAAAACATATTGTTATGGTGGAGTATGTAATATTATAGGTTATGATTATTACCCTTTAGCTAAAGTAGATGCTAATCTTCAAAAAATGTATAATATTAATTTTACTACTACCGAAGTAAAAGAATATGATACTTGGGAAAAAGCTGGTAACTTAATAATGTATTATAATAACGGTTTTTTAATTAAAGAAGTATCTTCTTGGGATGATTATGTTATCCATATTATCGATAGATATGAAGAAAAAGATACTAAACTAATTATCTATGAATATGCTATAAATGGTTGTTATACTTGTAATACTCCTAAAGATTTTCAAAATAATCGGGTTATTTCTCGAGAAGATATAAATCCTAATAATACCGCTATGAGTATTGCCGATATTAATATAGCTGTAAGTAACTATGTTAAAAAACATAAAGAAGATTTTACTTTATTTAAACATACTTTTAACCAAAATGGTGATGGTTATTCTTGGTATAGTAGTGAAGTCGTCAAATAAAACCAATTTTAAAAATTGGTTGTTTGACAAAATAAGCGCATTTAAATATAGTGGTAATATCTAATTTTTATACCGCATACTCTTTACATTATTGACGTTTCAAGACAAAGTTTAACATTTTAATCTAAAGAAGCTATGCTATAATATAATTAGAATAGAAAGGAGGCTTTGAATATGTGGGCTTGGCTAAGAAGATTCCTATAATAGTTCAATAGGGAGAAAAAGTTTCACGATTTTAAAAAAGTGAAACTTTTTTCTATGTCTAATTATTGTAAAATCCTCTTATTGCGTCCTTTAAGTATTTTAGAATGTGATATAATCAAAGTAGGAAAGTAGGGATTATATGCAAAAAGAAACTAAAACAATTGGTTTATTAAAAACTGTTTCCATGTTTTTACTATATTTTATTTATACTTATTTTGCCGGAATGGTTATGAATAGTATGGGCATTAAAGATACTACCATCGGTATGTTTATTGCCGATATTATCTTCTTAATTATCATCGTATGGGTATATGCGCGCAATATTAAAGAAGACTTTAAAAGACTGAAAAAAGATTATAAACCGGGTAAAATTATTAAAATGGTAGTATTCTGGGTTATCATAATGTTTGTCATAAACATTTTAATGGGAGCCATAACCGATGTCATTGCTCCGAATTTAGCTACTGATGAAAATACCACCGCCATATCTAATTTAGCTACCATCTCAATCGTTTATACCATCTTTAAAACTATGATATTTACAAGTATTGCTGAAGAATTATTATTCCGCGAAAGCTTAAGTGAAGTAATTGATAATAATACTATGTTTGTTATTATTTCTGCTTTAATTTATACCGTTATGAACTTTATATTCACGGATACAACAAGTGGAAATATCATAATTTATATGCTGATGTATTTAGTACCCGGATTAGTATTTTCTTATGTGTATACAAAACACGATCGGAACATATTACTAATAATGTTAATCAAATTTTGTTATAACATCATACCATTATTACTCTTATTATTTGTACCAGAAGCCTAAAAAATTATTATTAATAGAAAGGGAGGAGCACTATGTCTAAAAATAATAAAGATATTTATTTAAAGGCCATCATTATTATTTTAGTAATCTGTAGTTGTGGTATAAGTCTTGCTTATTTTATGCAAAGTCCTCCTCAAAAAGAAGAACCTGCTAAAGTAATCGAAAATAAAGAAACAAAAATAACTAAAAGTGAGAATGCCAAATATATTACTTATAATGTTATTGATTATGAAAGAAATTTAACCTATAGTTGGGATTTTATTAAAGATAAAAGTAAAAGTATTAAAGAAAATATTATGATGGATGTTAATCTTCGTTTAAACATCGATAATATAAATACTGCTGATACCAAAGATATTGCCAAAAGAGTTGATCAAAACAAATTAATCATATCTTTTGATCACCATGGTGCTCTACCTTTAAATGCTCAAGTTAAAATAAACGTTCAAGATAAATTTAAAGATAATGATAATCTCTATTTATATTACTATAATCCCCAAACTAAACAAATTGAATTTATGGAAAAAGATATTCCCGTTAAAGATAGTTATGCGACTTTTAAAATAAGCCATTGTAGTGATTACTTTTTAACCGCGGCCGTTGTTAACGATGCCGTTAATAATCCTAAAAATTTAAATTATATTATCATTGGTTTAGGAGCTGTTGCTGTTATCTTAATTGCTATTACTTTAGTACAATCTAAAAAATAATTAAAACTAATCATAGAATTAGTTTTTTTAAACTCCCACTTGACGAACAAAATTTTGTATTATATAATTAACTTACAAAATAATTTTATTTGACAATTATAGGGAAGAAATATTATTATTTTGTTAGGGTGTTATAAAAATACAAGGAGGTAATTATGTATAATTATATAAATGGTCAAGTAGTTGCTATTGAAACCAATGGCATAGTTCTTGATAATAATGGTATTGGTTATTTTATTTATGTAGCTAATCCCTATTATTATAAAATAGGGGAAAAATATACTGTTTATGTATATAATCATATCCGGGAAGATGAAAATTCTTTATTTGGATTTACGAATGAAGATGAAAAGAAATTATTTTTAAAATTAATTAATGTTAAAGGTTTAGGACCTCGGACAGCTTTACCAATGTTTGCATCTTCTACGGAGTCTTTATTAGATGCTATAGCTAGGGAAAACTTAGTCTTCTTAACCAAGTTTCCTAAAATTGGCGATAAAGTAGCCCGCCAAATAATTTTAGACTTAAAAGGTAAATTAGTTCAAAATAATGAATTATTTACCAATAATGGATATAGTGAACTTATTGGAGTATTAGAAAGTTTAGGTTATAAAAAAGGGGATATTAAAAATGTATTACCCAAAGTTGATCCGGGAAAACCGGTAGAAGAACAAGTAAAAGATGCTTTAAAATTGTTGCTTAAGTAATAGAGGTTTAATATGGCAAGAAGAAAGAAAAAAAGTAAAATTGGTAATATTGATAAATTAAAGATCACTTTAATTGTTTTCTTATTACTAAGTGTTATTACTTTTTATGAGAAAGATATTTTAGCTTTTATTAATAAATATTTTTTCCCAACACCTTCCTATGCTATAAGTGAAGTTCCAGAATATCGGGGGTTTGATTATGTAATTATCAATAATAATGAACCGAATTTTACCGAAGAAGATTTAACTACTACTACTTTTGAAAAGTATAGTGACCTAGATTTATTAGATCGTTGTGGCGTAGCTTATGCTAATGTTAGTTTAAGTACTATGCCTAAAGAAGAACGCGGAAGTATTAGTAATATTAAACCTACCGGCTGGCATTTAGTGAAATATGATATTGTTGATGGTAAGTATTTATATAATCGGTGTCATTTAATTGGATATCAATTAACGGGTGAAAATGTCAATCCGAAAAATTTAATTACTTGTACGAGACAGATGAATACGGGAGCAATGCTTGATTTTGAAAATAAAGTGGCTAATTATGTTAAAGAAACTCAAAACCATGTTTTATATCGTGTTATTCCTATATTTAAAGAAGATAATCTTTTAGCTAGTGGAGTGGAAATGGAAGCTATGTCAGTAGAAGATAAAGGAGCCGGTCTTAAGTTTCATGTTTTTGTTTATAATGTTGAAGAAGGAATTATCATCGATTATAAAACTGGTGATAGTAAGTTAAAGGAGTGATGAGGATGAATAATGATGTTTTAGATAGTAAAAGAACTATAGAAGATTATGATAATAATATTCGACCTGAAAGTTTAGATGAATATGTTGGTCAACAAGAATTAAAAGAAAATATTCGTGTTTTTATTAAAGCTGCTTTAATGCGTAAAGAAAGTCTTGATCATGTTTTATTATATGGTCCTCCCGGACTTGGAAAAACTACAATGGCCCATATTATTGCCAACGAATTAGGAACTAACTTGAAAACTGCCAGTGGTCCATCTATTGAAAAAAGTGGGGATTTAGCAGCGGTTTTATCGACTCTTGAACCTGGGGATGTTTTATTTATTGATGAGATTCATCGGATGCCTAAATATATTGAAGAAATATTATATCCAGCGATGGAAGATTTTGAATTAGATATTGTTGTAGGTACCGAAGGTAACAGTCGCAGTATTAAAATTGATTTACCACCCTTTACTTTAGTAGGAGCTACCACTCGGGCGGGGGATATTTCGAGTCCATTACGCGATCGGTTTGGGATTGTTTCTAAATTAAATTATTATAGTGATGAAGAGTTATTTGCCATCGTTAAACGCACCAGCCGCATTTTAAATATGCCTATAAATGATGATGCGGCGATGGAAATCGCTAAACGGAGTCGTAAAACTCCTAGAATAGCTAATCGTTTATTTAAACGGGTACGCGATTTTGCGTTAGTAGATAACTTAACTAAAATTGATAAAGAAATTGCTTTAACTTCTTTAGATAAATTAAAAGTAGATAAAGATGGTCTTGACCAAATAGATATTGAATACTTAGAAGGTTTAATTTTAAAATTTAATGGGGGCCCTGTGGGAGTGGAAACTATTGCAACCTCTATTGGTGAAGAAGTAACTACAGTAGAAGATGTAGTAGAACCCTTTTTATTACAACAAGGTTTTATTAAAAGAACCCCCAGAGGACGGGTTGCTACTGAGAAAAGTTATGAGCATTTGCATATCGCTAAGAAATAAGCGTTTCTTTTCTCCTGCTTGACGATTATTTTATTAAATGGTAAAATAAATGCGAGCTTTATAGAAATGGAGTATTATTTATGCGCTTTTTAGGACTTGATTTAGGGACTAAAACATTGGGTATAGCAGTAAGTGATGCCTTGGGTTTAATCTCCACACCACTTAAAGTCATAAGATTTAATGATTCTAAAGAAACAATTAAACCTTTAGAAGAAATAATTGCTTATTATCAAATAAATAGTATTATTTTAGGATTACCTAAAAATATGGATGGCTCATGCGGTTTTGCTTCCGAAAGATCTTTAAAATATAAAGAACTTTTAGAAGAAAATTTTTCTCTACCGGTAATTTTAGTTGATGAACGTCTTTCCACTATGGAAGCGGAAAATATCTTACTAAAGGAAGATTTAAGCCGTAAAAAAAGAAAGAATAAAATTGATGGGGTAGCAGCAAGTATCATATTAGATACCTACCTTAGAATGAGAGGAAATGCCGATGAAAGAAAATAATGAAAATATCTTTACTTTAAAAGATGAGAAAGGTAATGAAGTCGAGTTTGAAAGACTATTTACTTTTGATAGTGATGTGACTAAAAAAAGTTATATAGCTTATACTGATCATGCTAAAGATGAAAATGGTAGGGAGCTTGTCTATGCTTCAATTTATGATCCTACAGGCAAAGATTTAAATTTATATCCTATTGAAACTGATGAAGAATGGCAAGAATTATCTAATATTTTAAATTCTGCAATGGCGCAATTTAATGGTGAAGATGAAAAAGAATAAGGTATGGATAATTATCGGGGCGGTATTAGGTATTATCATTCTTCTAATAGCATCCTTCCTTTTAGCTTATAATATTTTATTAGGTAAAGTAAGTAAAAAAAGCGAAGTTGTCTATTTCACTATTGAATCTGGTACCAGTGTTACTAATATTGTTTCTAATTTAAAAGAAGCTAATCTTATTAAAAGTAATTTAGCTACTCTTATTTATATTAAATTACATAATTTAAATTTACAAGCGGGGACTTATGAATTAAATCGCAATATGAATACCCCCAAGATAATTACCAAAATAAATCAAGGAGATGTTTATCTAAATGTTAAAACTCTCACCTTTGTGGAAGGTAAAAGACTTTTAAATTATGTTAAAACTATTACCGATAATTTTGATTATAGCGAAGAAGAAGTTTTAAATGTTTTAAGTGATAAAGAATATTTAAATAAATTAATTACGAAATATTGGTTTTTAACTTCCGATATATTAAATGATAATATTTATTATGCTTTAGAAGGATATTTATATCCGGATACTTATACTTTCTATGCCGATGCTTCCATTACCGATATTATTGAGAAAATGTTAGATAATACGGCTTTAAAATTAGAACCTTATAAAGAAGAAATTTTAAATTCGAAGTTTAGTGTTCACGAATTACTTACTTTAGCATCTATTGTGGAGTTAGAATCTGGA
>CANQHW010000040.1 GCA_947623855.1 uncultured Bacilli bacterium
TATAACGGTATTACAAATCCATGGTAAGGATTAAATCAGTGTTCAACTCACTGTTACGGCACCATTTAGTTTATTATCCCTAATTTATAGGGATTTTTTTATCTTATTTATCTTTTACGTAACATTTACGTAACATTTTCTCCTTTCTAATTTAATAATTCTTTTGTTTTTTCTTCATATTTGCTTTCGTAAGGATGTGCATATGTTCTTTTAACAACTTCTACTGTATCACCTAATCTTTCTGCTATTATTTCATAAACCACTTCTCGAGGAGTACCTTTTTCAATTCCTTTATCAAGTAAATATGATGCGTGTGAGTGTCTTCCAAATTCGTGGTGAGTTAATCTATTGATTTTTTCATTGGGGTATAATTCTTCTAATTTATCATAATACTTATTTAAAGTTCGTTCGATTCTATTTTTATATATATTAGTTGGTCCTCCAAACAAAAACCACTCATCACTGTATCCATCTAATTGTTTGTAAAAATTGATTAACTTTTCAACTCCTTTTTTTGACTGCTCAGCTAAATAAATTGTTCTCTCTTTGCCATTTTTAATTGGCCCTATAATTTCTCTACCATTGTTACTTCTTGAAAAAGTATTTTTAAAATGACAAGTAGATATTTCCAAATTTACATTTTTAATTTGTAATGCTCTTTGTTCTCCTTTTCGTGGGCCATGCCAATATAGAAAAGTAAAGAATATTTGCCAAAATTCTTCATCTACTACACTTATGAATCTATTAAATTCTTCTTCGGTTTGATACCTTATATCTTTTTTTGCATTTTTATTATCTTTGACATTATGGAAGTTTCCGATTACTTCAGCATAATTAATCTCGATTAAGCCTTTTATTTTTAGATATTTTAGAAATGATGAGATAACAGAGTGAAAAGAATTTTTTGTTGAAGTAGGGTATAATTTGTTGGTTTTATCATTTATTTTATTATCTATAATATTATGTATATGTTCAATGAAAGATAAACTCAAATCATTCGGAAAAAGTTCTCCCATTTCTTTTTTAAAATGTTTATTCCAAATAGTTATGTGAGAATATATTGTGCTTTCTCTTACATACTTAGAATGATAAACAATAAAGTCTTCAAATAATTGGTTTAGATTTTTTGCATCATTATTTTCTACTACATATCCAATTTTGTTTTTTGCTTTTTTACTTTGCTCTTTTATATATCTTACTGGATTATCTAAAAACAGTCCTCTTTCTTTTTCGGCTTCTCTTTTAAATTCAAACAAACTGGATCTATATTGCTTAATTTTACCATTAATTTTATATCTATCAGAAAAATACCAAGTTTTAGTTCCTTTACGTGTTTCTTTGTCCCATTCTTTTTTAGTTTTATCTACTTGTATTTTATTACCATTTTCGTCTTTAATAGTTTTATATTTTTTTACTTGAAAAACTGCCATATTTTAATCCCTCTTTCTATTTTTATTTGAAACTAGGATTAATCTATGTTAAAATAAATACATAGAAAAATCCCATTTATCACATTGTGGTTTTTCTAAGGAGTTTAACTCCGACCTTAACTTGTTACAGCAGGTTAAGGATTTTTTAATTTAATAAATATTTTATATATCTATCCGCTTCATCTTCATATTCCTGAATATGAAATGCAAATAAATCTTTATCTCTTTGACATAATTGATTTAACTCAATATGTGCCAATTCGTGAAGTAATGTTTTTCTTCTTTTATAGTAAGATAAATTTTTATTAATTATGATATTATTAATATCTTTATAATTAAATACTAGTCCATTTACTCCTTCCATCAAAGGTAGGTAAGTGACATTAGCATTATAGTAATTTAATACTTCTTTTTGGCTTATCTCTCCTTCTAATAATTCTTTTAACATACTTAATACACTTCCTTTTTATCTTTTATATTAAGTATCTATACTAGCATACTTAGTTATCTTTTTTGAAATAATAATAAAAATCTATTATTGTAAGAATAATTAATAAAACTGAAATTGTAGGTTTATTCTCGGCTACAAGTCCTCCAATAAAAGCTAAAATTTGTATAACTATTAATACACTTCCAAATATTAAAAACTTCTTCTTTTTATCCATTTTTACTAGCTCCTTATCTTTTAAATATAGTTTCTTCTAATGTAATATGTATTATTATAATTATAGGAGTAAGGATAATAGAAAATACTGGACTTAATAAATAACACCATACATCTAATTTATTTATAACCGCTAATACCAAAATTAAAATCTCAACAATTATAAATATTTCCCAAAATGCTTTGCTAGGGAAATCATTTATTTTCATTAATCATCTTCCCCCAATTCTTTGTCTATTTCCTTTTTCCTTTTCTCTATGATGAACTTAATATATTCTTTGTCATCATCTGTCAATATATCTTTATGCTTATCGAATAATATTTCTAATTCATCAAAAGGAACTTCTTTTTCTTCTGCTAAATTCTTACCAGTCAAATCTGCTACAGTAACATTTAACACATCAGCCATATCTAAGACATTATCCAAAGATGGAGTCATTTCTCCATTTTCCCATCTAGCAATAGTTGTTTGATTAACATTCGTCAATTCTGCTAATTTATTTTGAGATAGTTTTTTCTGTTCTCTCAAATATTTTAAATTATTACTAAAATAGTTCATAGAATCCCTCCTTACATGTATATAATAGCATATAAGCATTAAATTTTCAATAAATTTTATGCTTTTTTGCATTTTTAGTATTGACATATGCGTATAAGCATAATATAATGGGTATAAGTAAAGGAGGAAAAATGAAAGAGATACATAATTCTTATAAAGAAAATGTTGCTAGCGAGTTAAGAGCATTAAGAGCAAAAACAAAATATTCGCAAAAAGAAGTAGCAGACAAGGCAGATATTGATGTAATGACTGTTACTAGATATGAAAATAATTCAGTATCAATGCAATTAGATATGTTAGAAAAAATTGTATCAGTTTATGGTTTAAGTTTAGATATTTTTTTTAGCAATGTATCTGCGAATATGCAGAACAAACTAAGCGATAAACCACAAAATGATAGTTAAAGGAGAGTAAATGAAATGATATTAATATTGATAATTTTTGGATTAATAATTGGGAGTTTAGTATTTATAAGCAATATGTTAATTGAAATAAAACTATTGCTTAATAATATCTATCACATCACTAATTCCAAATCCAAATAACTTGCATATTGCAAAAATAATAAATACAGCAATAATGTTAATAATCCAATGTTTAATTTGATACTTCAATTTTTCTTTATAGTCGTTTTCATATTTGACGTTTTTAGGTTTTAAAATTCCAAGTTTTTTTAACTCGAAATCATTTTCCATTTTATTACTTAAAACCAAAAAACCAAGTACACCAAAAAAGAAAATTATCAAAAAGATTAGACATATTAATGTTTCTATTGTTTCATTATTCATTTTATTTATTCCTTTCTAGTTCTCTATTATAAGACAGAAGGGAGAAATTGACAAATAGGCCTTACAAAGCCGCTGTAACGGCTTAAAACCACAATGTGATAGAAAGGAGAAATACTTTTTTGAAAAAAAATACTAATTATATAGAAATAGAAGAAGCTTGCAATTATTTATGGGTAACTACAGAGGAAATAAGAAGTATTTTAGGCGGTGTTTCAAAATCTAAAGCAGACAAGTTTAGAAAAAAATTAGAATCAAAGCTCGAACAAGAAAAACTGGAGAGTTTAAAAGAAACTAATGAGGAATTAAAAAATAAAAAACTTGCAAAATGTTTTTATTTCGGAGATACAAGGCCACATAAATTACCTATAAAAAGAGTTTTAGAAGAAGCGCATATTGATATTGACTTCGTAAGAAGAGAAGCTAATAAAATGCGTAAAGCACAAATAATAGAAAGGAGTACATAATGAAAAAGTTAAAACTAAGGTCATGTATTAAAGAAGCAATATATATTATAGCAATTGTTACTTTAATAATATGTTCCATTAAAATTAATGGCATTAGAATGGAACAACAAAAAAACGACCTAAACCCTGCAAGTAAAGTCGTTCTTGTTAATAAAAATTAACAAGTACATTATAGCAGAGATAAAAATCGTTGTCAAATATAGGGTAGTTTTGGTTATAAAAAATACATAAGAAAGGAATATAAAAATATGGACGTAAAATCCTTTAAATTCTACGACAATTATTATTTATTAATAAAACTATTGCCAAGGATAGAACAAGAAAAAATATTGTTAGCAATAATTGAGTATATGTTTGATGGTAAAGAACCGAATTTTAAGGAAAATACGAGGTTATATAGTGTTTGGGTAAATATATCTAGAGCATTAAGTACTAGTAAATCCCAGTCATTAAAAGTTCAAAAAAGATATACCGAAGAATATACCAAACCCTCTACTGAGTACGCTACCAAAGAAGATACCAAAAAGCATACTGAAGATAAAACAAAAAGGGTTACAAATAATACTTTCTTATTTCTTATTTCTAATTTTATATTTTTAAAAGATAGGGGATTGTTAAGGGGGAAGATAGAAGAATGGTTAAAATATAAAGACGAGAGAAAAGAGTATTACAAAGAAACAGGTTTTAAAAGTCTGTTGTCTCAGATAGAAAAGAAAGTAAATAAGTATGGAGAACAACAAGTTATTGCTTTAATAGACGAATGTATGGCAAGCAATTATAAAGGTATTATTTGGGATAGGCTTAAAAACAATCAAATAGGAGCAGAACCACCAGATTGGCTTAATAATCAATCAATTGAAAAAGAAGAAATGAGTGAAGAAGAACAAAAAGAATTAAATGATATGTTTAGGGAGTTTAGGTAGAAAGGGAAGATATGTTTTTTAAAAATAAAAAAATTATAAAAGAACACAAAAGAAATGAACTTAGATTAATTGACGAAATAAATGAAATAAAAAAAGAATACCTTATGTTACATAAAACTTTAGAGGAAACGACTAATAATCTGATAAATACTAAAGAAAAATTAAAAGCGACTGAAGTATTGTGCGAGATTAAAGATTTAAAAATAACCAAGTTAGAAGAAAAAAATAAAAAGCTAGCTGGAAGTACTGGAGGGTTTAAAAGTAATTACACTAGAATCAAAAACAAAGTAAAAGAATTAGAAAGGGAAAACCGAGAATTAAAATATCGAGCTAAACCATTTAAAGCAAAAGACTTAGAATTATACCAACTTACTGGAAGAAAGTTTGATAATGGTCAAAAGGTGGAGTAATGGATAAGCCAAGTCAAAATAAGATACTCTTAAAACATTTTGAACAATTCGGAACAATAACTCCTTGGGAAGCAATAAAAGATTATGGGATTATAAGACTACCATCTAGAATATGTGAATTAAGAAAAATTTATAACATAAGTGATGAGTGGATAAAATTTACAAATCGTTATGGTAACCCTGGTAAATATAAGAAATATAAATTAGAGGGTATCAAATGAATATAACCAAAAAAGATTTAGAAAAATTAATCAATGCTTATGGAGCAGACAAAGTAAGTGAGTTTTATATGTCGGGGTTGATTAATCTAAGTAAAAGAAATATTGATTACATGCTATCTAAGAAGAAAATTCAAGATAGAGGGGGAACTGGTTCAGTAAGTGATATGAAAAAATTTAAAGAAAAATATTTATATCCAGTATTGAGAAAGGAAGGAAAACAATGGAAGAAAAAAAATATAACTTTGGAGAAAAGAAAGAAGAATACATAAATGGAAGTAAAATACCTGTTGAATTAATTACACCAAAATATAGAGAAGCTAAGAAAAAAGCAATTGAATTATTAGAGAATGCAAAATACAAAGGTGTACTAGAAGAAAGTGATTTTTGGATTTTAGTAAATACTTATGCGAATAAAACGAAAGCAATGTATAGTGGTTTAATTATTAGTCACGATGGATGTTTAAAAATTAATGATAAATTAGAGGACAAGTTAAAGTTTAAACCAAGTTGTATGACTTTGGATAAAAACGGATATGGGGATTCGCTGGTTTATACATATTGCTGTGAAGAACAAGGACTTTATGAGGTAGGAGAAATATCAGCAAGAAATTGCAAAAACGATTATCCTTATGCAATGGCTTTAAAGAGATGCTTTGATAGAGTGGTTTTAAAAAATAGTAAAATTGCATATTCAGGTATTTATAGCGATAGCGAAGCGGACAGTTTTGTGAAGAATAATGACGAAGTAAAAGAAGAATCTAAAAAAGAACTTAAAGCAAGTCCTAAACAAGTAGAAATATTAAGTGATATTTATAAAGGTGAAACACTTAGCAAATTATTAGAAGCTAATGGTATTGAAAAATTAGAAGATATGTCAATGACTAAAGCAGATGAATTAATCAAAAAAATAATGGCTAAGAAAGAAGGTGCAAAAAATGAATAATCTTATAATCTTACAAGAAGATAAATATGTTTTAGAAAACAGTGTTTCTAAGTCAATTGCAGATCTAGAAACCAAAATAAAAGAATTAACTAATAAAAGAGATGAATTAAAACAATTAATCTTAAATGAAATGGAATCTAAAAATATTTTAGGAGTTGAATCAGAAGAATTAAAAATAACATATACAGCTACATATGATCGAGAAGATTTTAAAAAAGAAGATTTTAAAAAAGACTATAAGGACTTATACGACGAATATGTAAAAATGACACCAGTTAAATCAAGTATAAGGATAAAAGTAAAATGATAGAAACTTGGGAAATAGCAGGGCATATCTTAGAATATTATGATGAAACACATCAGTATTTGATTGATGGTATATGCGTTCCATCAGTTACACAAATATTAAAAGTTAAATTCGGTAGCAAATATTCAGACGTAAGACAAGACGTATTAAACAGTGCAGCAGAAGAAGGAACACGAGTACATAAAGCTATTGAAAATTATGAAAAATTAAATGTTGAAGATATAACTTGTGAAGAATTAAGAAATTATAAATTTTTAAAAAAACAATATAAGTTTGAATGCTTAGATAATGAAGTTCCAATAATACTTTTTAAAGATGGTAAGCCAATAGCCGCTGGTCGTATAGATTTAGTTTTAGAGTTAGATAAAGAAATAGGTTTAGGAGATATAAAAAGAACAGCAGTATTTGATAAAGAATACACAGCATATCAATTAAACATTTATCGAATCGGATATAAACAAAGTTATGGTGTAGAAATAAAATTCTTAAAAGGATTACACCTAAGAAAAGATAAAAGAAAATTTTATAATTTACCAATTAATGAAGAAATGACATGGAACTTAATAAATGAATGTTTTAGAAAAGAGGTAGAAGAATGAATATATTAGATATAATTTTATTTTTAATAAGTGCAGTAATAATTGTTGGAGCAATAGCTCTAATAGTATATGAAATTATAAAAAGAGATGGAGAAGCAGTTTTTGCAGTAATAGTTGTATCAATATTATCTCTAACTTTCACTTTATTTATTCCGCTTGTAGCTATTGATTTTGAAAGTGGTTCAACAGTAGGAACAATAACAAGTGTAGATAAAAGTTTTTGGGGATACACAAACGTCTATGTTAGAACAACAGCTAACAAAGAAGAAAAGTATTGTGTTGAGGATAATGGAATGGCTGAATTAGCAACAATAGTAATTGGTAAAGAAGTAAAAATATCTTATGACACAAGAGTAGGATTATATTCAACAGGAAGATGCCATAAAGCACCAATTAAGTCAATTGAATTTATAAATTAGGTGGTATTTATGAATGTTGGGAATATTGTGATGCTAAAAAATATATGGGAAGGTAAAAAAGGCATAATAACCAATATTGCTAATGAATTATATACAGTATGTATATTTTTAAGCAACAACGAAGTTATATATGCCTTAGCTAATAAAAATGACATTTACTGGAACTAGAATTGAATTACAACAAGCGATATTCAATTTAGATAAAGAGACTTTATACGACATAAAAATTGAAAAGCATAGAGACAAACGAGGATTACAAGCTAATAAATATGCATGGAAATTAATGACGGAAATAGGTCGAAAAATGACTTTATCAAAAGAAGAAATTTATACAAGAATGCTAAGTGATTATGGAATGTTAAAAGAAGATGCAAAAGGTGAATGTATAGAGGGATATTTTGATATTGACGTAGATTTATTAGGAGTTGGTTCATATTGGAAATTTATTGAATATGTAACCATAAATAACGAAGCGAAAAAGAAATGCTACTTATTAAAAGGAAGTAGCGAATATAACTCAAAAGAAATGTATGATTTTATACAAGGAATTGAGCAAGAAGCGAAAGCTTTAGGAATAGAAACATTAAGTGAACGAGAACTTAGATTAATGATAGAAGAAATGGAGAAAGAGGAAAGATTATGAATAAAGTATTTTTAATAGGTAATGTGGTAAGAAAACCAGAAAATAGAGTAACAGCTAGTGGAGTGAGTTTTACTTCATTTACTCTAGCAGTAAATAGAAATTATAAAAAGGAAGATGGTTCAAAAGATACAGATTTTATAAACTGTGTATCTTGGAGAAGTTTAGCTGATACGATTTATAAATATTGTGATAAAGGTAGTCGTATAAGTATAGAGGGAAGATTACAAACAAGAAGTTACGATCTACAAGATGGCACTAGAAAATATGTTACTGAAGTATTAGCCGAAAATATGGAGTTTTTAAATACAAAGAAAGAAACTACTGCAGAAAACACTGCAGAGGTTACAGAGAATACTGCAGAGGTTGACTCTTACGAAGCATTAGGGCAAGGAATAGAATTATCTCCAGAAGATTATCCATTTGATTAGAGGTTTTTATGATAAATAAAAATATTTTAGAAAAAGTAAAAAAAATGACTAACAGAGATAATTACATAGATATGGAGGAAATAATAGAAGACCTATTAATTGAAATAGAATATTTAAAAGATAAATTAAAAAATATTCAAGATGATTCCGATGATTCCGATTATTACGAAGATAATGTATTAGGGTTGCTATGAAAGACAGAGAAAAGCGACTTAAATATCTTATATATTTAGAAGCGGAAAAAATAAGATTAGCTAAAATTATGATAAAGCAATATAAGAAAGAATTAAAAAAAGCATTAGAAAACAAAAGGGTATGTTATTACAACAATAAAGCATACGATATAAAAATATTACTTAATAAAAATAATACTTTAACTGAATTTGAAAAGTGGCTTGAAAATGAATTATTTAGTAAAACACAAATACATTTTCAATATTCGCTAGCATTAAGAAAATGTTTAGATAAATTACAAGAATTGAAAGAAGGT
>CANQHW010000041.1 GCA_947623855.1 uncultured Bacilli bacterium
TCAAAGATAACTCTGAGCTATTAACAAAATTAAAAAGTTTAAGAGCTGATGCCATATATTATGCTAAATTAGCAATTGTCAGTAATGTTAATGTGGGTGAAAAAAATATTGAACGTTTTTTGGATCTAATAATGAGCGATTATAATTTAGAGACAATGCCGGATAAAAAAGTAACTAATATTGCCCATACTCTAGTTAGTTATTTAAATGAAATTGGTTGTAGCCAGTATAGAGATTATTTAAATAAACTTGGTAAACCTTATTGGTTAGACATTGTTGAAACAAAAGATTTTATAAGTAGCTCCGAATTTAAAAACGATTTAATACAATTTATTGATCGTTTTGCAAAAGGAATATTACCTATAGAAGAATTAACTAAAAGATTCGATAAAACGTTAATAGAAATTACTACATTAAATGATATGCATACAAAATACAATAAAAAAGTAAGTTCAAGCTGTAAAGGTTTTTCTGATGGCACACGAATTGTTATTACCGTTGATGATGGTGAAGGAAAACAAACCGGAATTCATGAAATGATCCATGCTTTGACAACAACAAATGATGCTAGTGGGAATTTATTATCGGGAGTAATGGATAGTAATATACCTTTTAGTCGTGGAATAAATGAAGCCCTTACGGAATTATTTGCTAAAGCATTCCAAGCCTATGAAGGTCTAGAACGCGGAACAAGTGGATATGATGCCGGAGTTGATTCTTTAATAGATATGCTTAAAAGAGACATAATCGATGGTTATTCTTTAATGCAAGCATATGTTAGCAATAATCTTAATGGTATAGCGGAATATTTAAAAAATAGGTATCCTAAATTTAATGATCAATTGTGGAACGATTTAATTACTGCTTTTTATCACCTTACTAAACATGGATTAGACTATAGTCGACCAGTTGAAGAACAATTAGAAGAAGCTACTAGTATTGTAAATAGAATTATTCAAGAATTACTTTGTTAGGAGATGAAATTTATGAAAGAAAAATTTTTATTAGATATTTATAATCAAACTATTAATACTGTATTAGATAATATTCCTGAAAATGAACATCCCATAATATCCAAAGCTTATCAAGAATATTTGTTAAGAGTTTATGATAAGGTTACTATTAATGAGGAAAATATTAATAAATCAGAAGAAATATTTTTACCAATGGAAGTATCTAAATGGAATAATAAAACACCTGATCAAAAACGAGCAAAACTTGTAAAAGATGAATATTATGATAAATTATTCTATATTTCGGATTTAGCTTTTAAAGAAGCTCAAATTAGAGCTCAAGATGAAACTAAAAGAAGTAATTTAACTAAAGAGGAAGTGATGGAATATTTAAATAAGATGGAAGAGTATTTAACTAAAGTAGCATCATATAATAAAAAAGTAGCTAAAGACTATTTATCAGAAGCTAGCTTAGATTTTATGTATGCTATTGGCGAAAGCGATTATAAAAGCTTTAGAATATCTCACTAATAAAGGTAAGGGTGATAAAATGATAAGTATAAGCGATTATGAATTAAGACTTCCTAAAAGTAATGAAAAATATTTTAATAATTTAAATGAAGCCCAAAAAGAAGAATATGTTAAGTTATATGAAGTATATTCTAAATTTTTACTAGAATATTTAATTAAAAAATATAATTTATTAAAATATGATAATATTTTTAAAAATAGTAAAAGCAATTTTGTACCTATGCCTATAGAAAAAATAGATATGTATCAAACATTATGTAGAAATAAACTAAATTATATTTATATAAGAAATAATATTTATATTGAAAGATTAAATAAAGAAGAAATTAGTTATTTATATAGTATAGTAGGAAAAGAGTACAATCAAGAAATAGAAATATTTATTGCAAAAACATTTAAAAAATTAATTATTGAAAATAATGACGCTTATTTAAAAATTAATTATGGCTTTAATAATAGATCATATCAAGGTAGTAGTAATGCTTTAGTTATTGGATTACGTT
Organism: uncultured Bacilli bacterium; assembly: GCA_947623855.1. Taxonomy (GTDB): domain Bacteria; phylum Bacillota_I; class Bacilli_A; order RF39; family UBA660; genus CALWAM01. The sequence continues at coordinate 1,988 of CANQHW010000041.1, forward strand.
ATGATAAATATGTTGATTCTAATAATAAAAATTTCGAGGAGTTAAATGAACAACGTTTATTAGAAAAAGATAATATTATAGAGTATATTAAAGAAGAATTACAACATAAATCAAATATGAATATAGAAGTAATAGAATATGGAGACTTTAGTGTTAATGTAATGAATAGTAAAAATTTACATAGATAATTATGGTAAGTAAATCATTAATTTGGTTTACTTTTTTATTGGGTTTTTACAATATACCTAAAATGTGTTATAATAACTGTATAAATTTTATTAAGGGGAGTTCATAGAATAAATTAAGTGGTATATATGAAGAAGTTAGAGTTTTATAATATGTTTTATATATTTATTTTTGCGAGTATCGTCGGATGGGTCTTAGAAGGAATATGGACCTTTCTTGCTGATGGACTTTTATTAAACCATTCCGCTTTAGTAATTGGTCCATTCGATATTGCTTACGGTATATGTGCTTGCTTTTTAACAACTATCCTTTATAAATTTAAAGATGAATCTTCTTTAAAACTATTTTTAATATCCTTTGTCGGAGGAACTATTCTTGAATACATTATGAGCTTTGGCATGGAATTATTTTTAGGATTCAGTGCCTGGGATTATTCTGCATACTTTTTAAATATTAATGGACGCGTCTGTCTAATGTTTTCCCTAATGTGGGGAGTTTTAGGAGTTGCCTGGATTAAAATAATTTATCCATTCTTAGTAAAATTAATTGCTAAATTAAAATTAGTTGGTAATAAACATCTTTTAAATACCTTAATTATCTTTTTCGCCTTAGATACCTTACTTACCATAAGTGCTGTTATAAGAGCTCATAACTTTGAAAAAGGAGTTCCACCTCAAAATCATTATGAAGCCTTTTTAGATAAGACTTTTGATGTTAAATATTTAAATAATATGTTTAATAATATGTGGGAGTAGAATATGAAAGTCTTAGTATTATCATGTAGTACTGGTGGCGGCCACAACACTTGTGCTAAATATATCAAAGAAGAATTTAAAAGTAATAATATAGATTGTACTTATGTAAATTATCTAGAATTAATCGGCGAAAAAACAGCCAAATTAGTTGAGAAATTATATTTAGATTCCACCAAAGGAAAAGGTAATATCTTTAAAAATGTATATAAATTAGGAGAAATATACAATAAAAGTAATATAAAAAGTCCTGTTTATTTACTTAATAAACTAGCCAAAGATAAAGTCTTAGAGTTTATCAAAGAAAATAATTATACCATCGTAATCTGTACTCATTTATTTCCTAGTATGTGTATAACCGAAATAAAAAAAGAATATCCCATAAAATTAATTAATGTCGCCACCGATTATGAATGCATCCCTTTTTGGAACGAAACCAATCCTGATAAATTTATCATCCCTAGTAAATTAGTAAGCGCCTCATTTATAAATAAAGGCTTTTCTCAAAATGTCTTGCTTCCTCTTGGTATTCCTATATCCCATAATTTTTTTAAAATCCAAAATAACCTAAATATTCCTCAAGATAAAGATATTGTTATGGTCGTATCGGGTAGCATGGGTTTTGGTAATATGCTTTCCTTAATTAAAGAATTATTAAATAAGATCAATAATGTATATTTCTTAGTTATTTGTGGTAATAATGTAAAATTATATCAAGAACTTACGCATCTTACTAACCGTAATTTAATTGTTAAAGGTTATGTCCATAATATCAATGAGTATATGGCTCTAAGTAAAATTATTATTACTAAACCTGGAGGTCTTACATCTACAGAAGTCACCGCTATACATAAACCTTTAATTCATATGATGCCCATTCCAGGAGTCGAAAACTATAATGCTACCTTCTTCTCTGAAAATCAAATGAGTTTACAAGCGAGTTCTATACCCGAAGTAATTAGTTGTTTAGAGCATCTTTTAAATACTAAAAAATTACAAAATAAGATGATAAAAAATCAAAAAAAATATATTAATCAAAATAGTGCTGCCGATTTAGTTAAATATGTGATAGATAATTTTTAGGTCTTGCTAAATATCTATCTTTTTTTGTATAATGGATTTAAGAAGAATAAAACTTGGGTTATTTGTGAAATATAATTTAGAAAGAAGTAAGAAATGAAAGGTATTATATTAGCAGGTGGTTCCGGCACTAGACTTTATCCCCTTACTGAAGGTGTAAGTAAACAACTCTTACCTGTATATGATAAACCAATGATATTTTATCCTTTATCTGTTCTAATGCAAGCCGGTATTAAAGATATTTTAATTATTACCACTGAAGAAGATCAAAAATCTTTTATCCGTTTATTAAAAGATGGCAGGCAGTTTGGTATTAATTTATCTTATACTATCCAGAAACGCCCTGAAGGATTAGCCCAAGCTTTCATTTTAGGAGCAAATTTTATTGGTGATGATGAATGTGCGATGATTTTAGGAGATAATTTATTTTATGGTTCTGGTCTAAAAGAAAAACTAAATCTTGCTAAAACTGCCAGTGAAAACGGTTTAGCTATGATTTTTGGTTTTCAAGTAAATGACCCCAAACGGTTTGGAATTATGGAACTGGATCAAGATCATAATGTCTTAAGTGTTGAAGAAAAACCCGAAAATCCTAAAAGTGATTGGGCGATTACTGGATTATACTTTTATCCCAAAGGAGTTTCCAAACTTGCCCAACAAGTAAAACCATCCTCAAGAAATGAACTAGAAATAACCTCTTTAAATGCTATGTATTTAAACCAACATTTACTTAAAGCTTGTTTATTAAATGAAGGTTATTCGTGGTTTGATACTGGGACTTTTAAATCTTTATTAGATGCTTCGAATATGATTCGAACCATCGAAAATAATCGTGACCGCCTCATCTGTTCTCCCGAAATAATTGCTTATGAAAATGGGTGGTTAACTAATGAAGAGTTAGAAAAAAGAGCCCAACATTTAAGTAAAAATAGTTATGGCTTATCTTTAAAAAAAGTTTTAGAAAGGGCAAAATTATAAAAAGATTGTTAATTTTAGCAAGATGTAGTAAAATTAACTTAGGAGGAAAATTTATGAATAAGAAAAAAATAATTATCATACTTATAGGAGTATTAGTAGCAATCGCTTTAGTTGTTGGAGGAATACTTCTATTTACGAATAAAAAGGAAGAGGAAAAACCTAGTGCTGATGCCTTGAAATTTAAAGAAGAATATGAAAGTTTAAATGAAACTGTAAGAGAAGGAACAGAAAGTACTTATAGTGCCATTACTATTCCTGAATTTAACCCAATAAAATATGTTTCAGTTAAAGAAGTAATCGATTTATTAGAAAGTGATGCCGCCATAATCTATGCCGGTGCTAATTGGTGCCCATGGTGCCGTGGAGCTGTTAGCCCTTTACTTGATGTAGTTAAAAATTACAACGTTAAAACATTATATTATCTAAATTTAGATAATGATAAAAGCTTATTTGAAGTTCAAAACAAAAAAGCTGTTCAAACTAGAGAAGGAACAGAAGATTATTATGAACTATTAGAAAAGTTAGATAAATATTTAGAAGAATATACTCTAACTCAAAACAAAAAAACCTATAAAACAGGTGAAAAAAGAATCTACCAACCAACCATAATTACTGTTAAAGATGGTAAAATAGTAAGTGTTGATAATACTACTATAGAACTTGATAAAGATCAAACAGCTTATGATAAAATAACCGAAAAACAATACGAATTTTACTATGATCATTTTGAAAAATTAGTCAAAGAAGTTTATGGTAATGGCTGTGATACCGATAAAGAAGAAGGTTGTGATTAAACAAGTTTAAATACTTGTTTTTTTAAGGATTTTAGGTATAATTTAATTAGTGGTATAATATGAATATTAAAATAGATGATACACAATTAAATATCATAGTTATAAGAAAGAAGAATAAAAATATTTATTTTAGATTTAATGAAAATAATGATTTAGTAGTAACCGGACCCTTAAATATGACGGATAACTATCTTATAGAACTACTTAAAAAAAATTATAACTCTCTAAAAAAAATGTATCAAAAAGTAAATAAACAAAAAGAAAATAATGCTTTCTTTAGCTATTTGGGTCATAATTACATAGTTATTTATGATCCAAATATCCCATCTCCTCTAATTGAAGGAGAATATATAACCTTTAAAAACGCCCAAGCTAAAGATAAATTCCTTCTTAATGAATGTAAAAAGGTCTTTGAAAGTCGTATTGCTCTTATTAAACCCCATATTAATTATGTACCCGAATTTAAATTACGTATAAGAAAAATGAAAACTAGATGGGGTGTTTGTAATCGTAAAGATAATATTATTACTTTAAATAGTGAATTAATCAAAAAAGATGTAAGTTTAATAGATTATGTTATAATACATGAAATGTGTCATTTTAAAGAAGGAAATCATAGTAGTAGATTTTGGGCCGAAGTAAGTAAATATTACCCTGATTATAAATCCGCCCGTAAAAGATTAAGGAGTGAGTAAAATGGAAGTTATAACATCCCCTAGTAATAGTAAAGTAAAATATTGGACTAGCTTATTACAAAAAAAGAATCGCGATAGTGAAGGTGTTTATTTAGTAGAAGGTGAACACTTAGTCTTAGAAGCCATAAGAAAAAATTTAGTCGTTGAAATTATTGCCTGCCAAGATTATGAAATTAATTATTTAGGTGATATCTATTATGTTACCTATGATATTTTAAAAAAGTTAAGTAAAGTCGAAACCCCTCAAAAAGTTATGGCCGTTATAAGAAAAAAAGAATTTAGCATAATTGGTAATAAAGTTCTTTTATTAGATCGTATTCAAGATCCAGGAAACTTAGGAACCATTATTCGTAGTGCGGTTGCTTTTAATATTGATACCATTATTTTAAGTGATGATAGTGTTGATTTATACAATGAAAAAGTCATTCGTAGTACCGAAGGCATGCTTTTTAATATTAATGTTTTAAGAAAAGATTTAAAAACTTTTATCCCTAAATTAAAAGAAGATAACTATAAAATTGTAGGTACCCATCTTACTAGTGGGATGAAAGTAAAAGACTATATTTTTCCTAAAAGAGTAGCTATTATAATGGGTAATGAAGGTAATGGTATAAGTAGTGAAGTCTTAAGTTTATGTGATGACTTCATCTATATTCCCATGAATGATGCTTGTGAATCGCTAAATGTCGGCGTTGCATCCAGCATCATAATGTATGAAATGGAGAACCAAAATGGATAAGTATGTTTTAATTGGAAAACTTGTAAATACTCACGGTATAAAAGGTGAAGTAAAAATCTTATCCAATTTTGAATATAAAGATCGCGTTTTTCAAAAAAATTTTAAACTCTACTTAGGTAATAACTATGAAGAAATGCTTATCCATACGTATCGTTATCATAAGATATTTGATATGGTAACCTTTAAAGGTATTACTAATATTAATGAAGTATTAAAATATAAAGGATTAAAAGTTTATGTTAAAAGAAGTGATCTTCATTTATCTGAAAATGAATATTTATATAGTGATTTAATTAATAAAAATATCGTGGAAAATAATATAATTCTAGGAAAAGTAACAGAAATAGTGTATAATAATAGTAATATTTTACTGAAATGTTTAGGAAGTAAAGTATTCTATATCCCTTTAAAAAGTCATTATATTGTAAAAATAGATAAGGATATAGAAACTCAAAAGGTGCGTGAGTTAATGTTATGAAAATCGATATTTTAACCCTTTTTCCCGAAATGCTAACCCCAGTATTAGAAACCTCTATCATTAAAAGAGCTATTTCTAAAGGATTAGTTACTATTAATGTTATTAATTTTCGCTCTTATTCTAAATTAAACAATAATCAAGTTGATGATACCCCATTTGGTGGGGGAGCGGGGATGGTTTTAATGTGCGATCCCATCTTCTCTTGTCTTGATGAAATAAAAACTCCGGACTCCAAAGTTATTTTAATGACTCCTTCAGGTCAAGTTTTTAAAGAAAAGATGGCTCTTGACTTATCAAAAGAAAAACACTTAATTATTATTTGTGGTCATTATGAAGGTGTCGATGAACGCATTTTATCTCTCGTTGATTATGAAATAAGTATCGGCGATTACATATTAACTGGAGGAGAACTCGCTTCTTTAGTTTTATGTGACAGCATCATCCGTTTAATTCCGGGCGTTATAAGCCCAGATTCTTTAAGTAGTGAATCCTTTAGTGATAATTTATTAGATTACCCAGTATACACTAAACCGCGCGTTTATCGGGGGATGGAAGTACCAGAAGTTTTACTATCCGGTGATCATGCTAAAATAGCCAAATGGCGTCGTGTTCAAAGAATTAAAAAAACTAAAGAAAAAAGACCAGATTTATTAAAGAGTGGTGAGTAATAATGAGTTATGTAATAAAAAAAGATCATAAAACTAAAGAAATCGTCGCAATGGAATATGAAATTCATGGTTATAAATTTACCCCTAAAGGAAATCGCAAAGGTTCTTTAGAAGTAAAATCCATTACCATCATTAATCCCTCCATGATAGAAAAAGTTCTACTTTCTAAATTTTCTCATCGTTATAAAAAATTAATGAATATGGTTTATTTAATTTTAAATAGTGACGATGATGAAACCAGTGGAGCACTAACTATTGTTTTAGATGAAATAGCCAAAATGAAATCTTTATTATTACATAAGTATTACACCTTTTTAAAAAAAGAAAAATTAAAAGAATTATTAAGTAGATTAGAAATAATTGAAATAGAATTAAAGAAAAAAGAAATGGAAATATATTATAAATCCCGCCTTATTGATGTAAGTAAAGGCCATAGTAGATAGGAGATATTAACCAATAATATTACAAAAAAATATGAAAGAATATGCAATAAAACTTTGGAAGATATTATAGATTTTCATGTTAAATTCGAAAAAATTCATCCTTTCGAAGATGGTTAAATATTTTTTAGAAGACTAAAAGTTATTGACTAATCCCTCATATCTTGTTATAATTTTAATTGCTTTGGAATTTATTCTAAAGAAGTTCCGCTAAAAATATATTATTTATGAACTTTAGTGAAAATAATATTAGAAAGGAAGTATACTTTTATGGCAAATTTAATTGATAAAATTAATGCTAAACAAGTAAGAAAAGATATTCCTG
>CANQHW010000042.1 GCA_947623855.1 uncultured Bacilli bacterium
ATTTTTAATTCCTACTTTCTTTTTTATTCTTCTCTATTCTGTTTTAATTATAACATAAATTTTTAAAAATAAAACATTTTTTTAGTAAAAATTGTCAAATTATGATAAAATATTAAATAGTAGGAAAGAATAATGAAGTAAGGAGTTTATAAATATGGTTAAAATACTAGTCGAAATTATTAATAACAGCATCGCTATTGATGTAAGCGAAAAGAAAACATTACCCGAGAAATTATTAGATACCAACATTATAAGCCACGATAAACTAGCTTTTAGTGATACCTATATTTATAATAATGCCAAAATCGTCTCTTTATTTATCCGCGATTTAATGACTGAAAAAAATATCAACCATATCTTAATAAAAAATAATACTATTTTAAATATTGCTTTTACTATGATTAGTAAATCTAATGTTACTAACCTTACCTTAGTAGAAGATAAAAACTTAACCTATAAAGCTTGTGAATTAATCTTAAAACAAAAAACTATTAAATATTTAAATTGCTATAGTGCCCCTAACTTTATGATTGATTTACTAGATAATAAAGGTATTAAAACTGAAGTTCGTAGTGAAATATTATTTGCTAGTAATTTTATGATGGAAAATAATCTATCTAACTATACTAACATTTATTATAAAACTTCTTTAAGAATTACACCCCCTCTCACTATCGAAGATTTAGATGACTTTTCTTCCTTCTGTTACATCAACCGTTACCTAAAAAATATCCATTTCAATAAATATGATGAAAAAGCCATCTCTGACATTGCCTTAATCTTAAACAAATTTAAAATTAAAAAAATAAAATTCTTAATTCATGAAAATATCAAAGACATAGAAACCGCTCAAAATATTAAAAAACTTAAAAAAAGTTTATCTAGTAAATATCGTATTACCTTAAAAATCGTCTACTCCAAAGAATATATTCACGAAAACTATTTAAAACAAGTAACTCTTGCTACTTTAAAATATTGTGCTCTCCTAAGTATGGGAATAATTTTCATCGCCGCCGCCTATGTCTTTGTAAGCAACCGAATAAGTGAAGCTAAAACTGCTCGTTATATGACGAAAATTAATGACATCTTAGAAAATACTCTAACCCCTCCCCCAGCCAGTAACACCGAAGCTGTTTATGTAAGCCCTCTAACCCCTCTTTTAGATATAAATCCAGATACTGTAGGATGGCTCCAAGTTAATAACACCAATATCGACTACCCTGTTGTCCAAGCAGGTAATAAAGATTATTACTTAAACTATAACTTTGAAAAGAAAAAAGATGTCGCTGGATGGATATTTATGGATCCTCGTAATAGTAAAACCTCTCTTGATAAAAACACTATTATCTATGGCCATAACCGTTTTAATAATGGAGTAATGTTTGGAACTTTAGGTAACGTCTTAAAAAAATCTTGGTATACTAACGAAGAAAATTTAATCATAACCTTTAATACTTTATATGGAGAATTTAAATGGAAAATATTTGCTATCTATCCTAACCCTAGTAATGGTGATTATTTAATTACTTCTTTCGCTTCCGACGAAGAATTTAATACCTACCTTAATATGGTAAAAGAACGAAGTATCTATGCCTTTACAACCGAAGTTACTCAAAATGATAAAATCCTTACTCTATCTACCTGTCTTGATAACTATCGTCGTTTAGTCGTTCAAGCCGTTTTACTTGACAACCAATAAGCGTCTTCCTCTTTTAATTTTTCCCCCTTTATGATATGATATATATAATAGAAAGGTGGAAACAACTATGTTAGAAGATATCACTAACCTTCTAAATGAAATAATAACCCTAAGAAAAGAAAATAAAACCATTCCCGATAACTTTACAACTAATCTAAATAATTTAATTTTAAACTTAAATAATCATAAAGATAAAGAAACTATTTTATTAAAACTATATACTAAAAAAGATAGTGAAAATAAACCCTTCTTTGATGCTTACTATTTAAGTATTCTAAAACTTTTAAATTTAAACTTCATCGAAGTAAATAATCTTCTTTCTAAAATCCCTTACTTACCTACTCAAATATATTTATTTAATACTTTAAAAACCGAAGAAAAAATTGAATACTTAATAAAAAATACCACCTTAAATTCTAATTTAATCAATCATGAACTAAAAGCTCATAATAAAAAATTTATTAAATTTTTATTAAGTGATTTTACTACTCTTAAAAAACTTACCGATAACACTTTAGAAATCCCTTTAAATATTTTAACTAAATATATTGATATAACTAAACTATCTAATCCCCTTCTATCTAAAATAGAAGCTTACTCTCTTGCTAAATATTTAAATTATAAATATACCCAAAGTTCCAAAATAAATGATTTATTAACCAAAAATCCTCATCTTTTACTTTACCTTCCTAACCAAAGTTTAATTATCAATGCCCCTACTAAAAAAGACTTTTTAAAATTATTAAAAACTCACATTAATATCTTACCTAAATTAGATGCTGTAACTATCTTAAACTATTTAGAATTTTATGATTTAGAAGAAATAAGTTTCTACCCTAATATTAGTAATGATACTATCTCTTTTATAAGTGAATTAAAAGTAATCCTTGGTAATAAAGACGAACAATATGATATAATGTACTTTATTAAAAATAGTCATAATCATAGTTTAATAATCTACCCTTTCTATGAAAAAAATTATGATAACTTTAAAAATCTTATTAAAGATTATACCTACTTACAAAAATTTTCCTATGAAATAATTGAAACTGTTATTAATAATTATTACTCTTATGACGAAAAAGTAACTTTATTACGTAATCCCTCTATTATACAAGATTTAAACTCTCTTACTCTTACCAACATTTTAAATACCCTAAATCTTCGTACTGTTTTAAACCTTATTCAAAATAAAGATCTTCTATCTAAAATTCAAAACCTAAACTGTCTTTTAGATTCCCTAGATAAATCTTTAATCCCTGTTCTTTTAGATGACCCCTTACTTATTAATCAAAGTAGTGAAGAACTTATATTTAACGCTCTTGATCTATTAAGTAATACCGATATTAAAAAATATTTAAATTACCCTTATATCAAAGATAAACTATCTATAAATAACTTCTTACTTTTAGCTAGTAAATGTAAAATAAAAGTAAATGATTTAATCTATAAATACGATTTATCTACCTATAATACCGATATCTCTTTATGGATAAAAGATTATTTAAATACCATCTTTAAAGAAAACCCTAACTTTAATTTTTTAAATAAAACTTCCGATTTACAATTAATATTTAATTTAGATAACTCTACTATCCAAAAAATTAATTTAACTGAACTAAAATATTTATATGAAATGATCTCTACTAAAGAAAATCTTAAAAAAGGTACTCTAAATATTACCTATGATCATATTAAATCTTTAATTACTTGTTATATATTACTAGGATTTAAAAACACTGTTAAATTAATCAACACCGGTTCTAGTCTTATTACTTTTGAAGATTTAACAAAACTTAAAAAAAGTTCTCAAAAAAGAAAAATACTTGATTATAAAATTGATAATGAACTTATCTTTGCTAACCTAACTAATAAAATGGCTGCTAATCTTCAAGATATAAGTGTTATGTTTTTAGATGATTCCTCATCCCTAGATTTTTCCACCTTAGTATATAACTACCCTTATCTTAAAAATATAATTAAATTAATGGACGAAGAAGGATATTCTTCTATTAACCATACTCTAAATACTTTAGAAAGATATATTAGTTATTATAATATCTCATCCCCTACTGCTAATATAATCTTACAAAACTTCTGTGATGGATTTATTGCTTATTTAATTACTAAAGAAAGTAAAAATATTGATAAATTATTCTTATCTAAACTTGATAATACTTTATTAATATCTAATGATACTTATAAAAACTTCTTAATCAAAAGTAAAAAAGAATTCAAAGAAACCTATCATTTTAAATTATTTACTTATCTTTTAAGCAATAAACTCGATACTAAAGACCTTAAATTACTAAAAAATAAAAATACTACTGCTATTTTAGAAAACTATACTAAAACTGTTTTAAATGACTTACCTAGTAATATCACTATAAACCATATCATCAATATCTTAACTGCTTATTATAAAAATGAATTAGATATTACCTCTTACTTAAAAAATCTTGGTATCTATACCCCTCTAAGTTACTTTGAATATCATGAAATGCTAAACGAAGAACAAACTATTAAAAAAATTAATAGCTTTATTATAAAAAACTTTTCGGATACTACCACCCGTCTTAATGTTATGAATGACATCTTATATCATAATTATACCTATAAATACCCTTCTAACTTACTTAAAAAAATCCGCGAATACCAAAATACCATCGAAAACACCCTCGGAACTGTTTACATTGATAAAAGTATTATGATGCTATCTTATACTAAAGGAATTATTTTAGGAGAAGAAAAAGATATCCTTGCTTATGATAAAATTGTTAATAGTATCAATACCTTAATTACTAAAACTCAAAAATTTATCAAAAATATCTTTGATGATGAAAAACTCTTTCAAAGATATCAAACTGAATACGAAACCTATCAAAAATTAATCAAACAAAACTATGAGCTAAATAAGAAAAACTTTACTATTAACCAAACTAGTTTTGATTTAGATAATCTTCTAAATATCTTTAAAAACGTAGATTTAAATACTATGAGTTCTTTAGATAAAGAAGACTTAGACTTTCTTTTTAAAAGAAAAAATATCTATCTTGCAGGATTAGGATTAAGTGAAATATTTAGTGCTTCCTTTGGTAGTATTCTAAACAATTTACCTGCTATTAAAGCTATGTATCAAGAAAGCCATATCCATCTTTCCCTTCTTGATTTAGAAAGTGCTTCTACCCTAAGTTTATACCTAGACACTGAAGAAAAAGTTGATATTCTAAATCCTAAATATCATGCCGATTCCTATAAACAAGCACATATGATTAGTAGTTCTATCCCTTATATAAGTAAAATTCATAATAATATTGCTTATAAAGTATTAGATAAACAAAATCTTGATTTACAAAAATTTAATAAAGATTTACTTTTAAATAATGATACCTGTATCATTAAAATAACCGATTGTGTTACTAATAAAATCCTAACTATGGTTTATGGTTTTAGAATTGGTAATAGCTTAATAATTGATGTTTCCCACATTACTGATACGGAAATATTAAAAACTATTGATATCTGTGGAGAAAATATTCTAGAAAAAACTCGTTTCGTCAACGGTACTGAAGCTATAGATTATTTAATCTTACGCGGTAAAGATATTCCTGGAGGAATTAGAATTAAAGAAAATGATACCCCTTTATACTATGACTTTATGACTAAATACCAAGATATTAAATTTACTCCAACTGATTTATATATCACTAAAAGTTATAAAGAAATAAAACCTCAAAACTTCCTCGATTACACCCCTATAGAAGGATATTTACGTAAAAGAGGAAAAGTAAATTCTATCACCACCCCTGTATCTTTAAAAGAATTAGAAAAACCTCAAAGAATCTTAAAACTATATGCTTTAGAAAATAATCTTTCTTACTCTGACTTAGAAAATAAATTAAAAGCTTATAACCAACTATATTATGGTGATGATTGGTTAATTATCATTAATTCTCATAATGAATTAATCTACTTTATGGTAGGAGTAGATGATCGTAAAGAAACCGAATTAAATAATTGTTTAATAAAAATAGGAAGAGATGATATAAATGTACGGGATAATCATAGATTATATCGCTTACGGTGATTATTACAAAATCAAAGCTGAAGATGGTATATATCTCGCTTTTCAAAAAAAGACCACTTCCTATTTCAATATTGGCGACACTGTCAAATTCCAAAAAGAAATGTTACGTCTTAATAATAAAATATTACGAACTGCCACTTCCGTAAAAAAAATAGCTTAATCGCTATTTTTTTCTTCGGTTTGAGCAATATCACACTTATATCCATTAGATTCATAATAACTTATCGCTCCATCTTGATTAATAAAGTTAGGACTTTCTAATATCTCCGTATCATAATAATATGAGAAATTTAAATCATTAAATACATATGCTGGATTACTTTGATTATTATTTTTAAAATTTATATACCCCTCTTGGCGCATAAAGATATTACTTATTCTCCGAGAAATATGATTAAATGTTTTATCTGCTATATTAAAGTAAACTGTATCCGTTGTAAATTCCCTAGTATTTAAAGCTTCATTCGTCACAATTGGACTAGTACATACCATACTAACCGTCATACTTCCCACTTGGTAAGTAACCGTCGTTACCGACTCATTCCCTAAACTATCCTTAGCTAAAATATTAACAGTATGTCCCCCTTCAACTGTAACATCCGGCTTTTCTACAAAATCATACTCACATCCACTCGGATCCTCACAAGAAACAATAAAATCTTCTAATTTATAAGCTGAATTCGTCTTAATCATAATATTTTCTTTTAAAGTTAATACTGGTCCCAACGTATCAACTACCTTTATCATTCCCCTTTTTACTATATCTTGATAAGTAACTGTATAATAATAATCTCCAATCGTCGTAATATCTACATCACTAATATTTAAAACATACTTTAATTCATCCACATTCGATAAATCAATATAATCATTAACATTATTTGATAAATGTTCCCCTAAATTATATGTTATATCTTTAACCATAAAATTCCTAGGATTATGTAACACTCCAAAATAGTAATAAGCTCCCCCACAAAACCCTAAGGCTAAAATAACTACAATGGCCATAATCGTATGCATTCTTTTTTCCCTCGGTGTCACAATCGTCACCTTTTTTTTATTCACCGCCGTATTTTCTACCACTACTTTTTTCTCAATCGGATTAATCTTTCCTGGTAAAGCACTATTAGTAGGAGTTACCACCCCATTAACCACAGTTCCTAAAACAACGCTACCTTTACCATTTTTTTCATCTTCTGTTTTAACAATCTCCACATTGGAAGTTTTTTCTGTTGGTGGCACGGGATTTACAGGAGTAGGACTTTTAACATCTTTAGTAGTTAGATCTTCTTTTACATTCTCTTCTACTTTTTCTTGTTTACTTTTCTTCTTCATCCTAACACCTTCCTATTCTTACTTAAGTATACTATTTTTTTTATTTTTACGCAATAGCTTACATAAAAAAAGCCTTTCGGCTTTAATATTCTTGGTAGTCTGTACGAGATTTGGACTCGTGAATGCCACCTTGAGAGGGTGGTGTGTTAAACCCCTTCACCAACAGACCATATAAACAATGTCTTAAAAAGACATTGTTATTTTATCATAAATAATTCTTTTTAGCAACTTACTTTTTCTTATTATTTAAAGCTTCTAAAACTTGAGTTTTATCCATTGTTGATTTAACTAAATAAACTGCTACTATAATAATAGTTGAAATAATTGCAGTCATCACAATTACCATATTAGAAGAACCTAAACTTGTAGAAGTAGTTGAGCCATTCGTATTACCTGTATTTCCTGTTTGGGCAATTACGGGAATATTACAATCGCTTCGGCCTTCTTCCATACAACCAACGATATCTTTATCCCCTGTCTTGGCTACTTCATTAATAACTTTTTCTAACTCTGAATTATATATTGAAGCCGCATAAGAATCACTTATAACTACAAATGGTGTAGCTTCATAAGTTGCATCCGTATATCCTGCTTCATAAAAAGCATTAGCAACCTTAACTCCTAAATCATAATCTGCTCCTTGATTCCATTCTCCAACTTGTTCATATAATTCTTTCTTGACAACTTCAAAAGTCTTATTATATCCCTCTAATCCTTCTAAATATTCGAATTGCGCTTCACAAGCGCCACATCCTCCAGCAAAAAAGACATATACTTTTACTTTATCTGCTGCACTTACAACTAATGGTAAACAACATATCATTGCTACTATAGCACTTAATATTTTCTTCATAAACCTTAATTCCTTCCTCCTACTTCTCTATTATATCAAAAACTATTCATAAAAAAAAGATTTATTTAAATAAATCTTGATACATAAATCTTTCTTGTACTACCCTCTTCATATTTTTCAAATATACCAATAATACTATTTATTAAATTATTAAGTAAATTTTCATCTTTTTCTAATTTAACTCTTAATAAGCCATTCTTAACTTCTTTTCTAAAATTATAATCATCTATATATTTAGCTAAAGCTTCATCTAACTTTTTAATTCTTATTATATCTTCATTAGATAGTTCTTCCTTAATAAAAATAAATTTTTCATAAATCTTTAGTAACTTTTCACTAAAGACATCTCCTTCGTAATATTCGAAATTAACAATCCGGTAAAAATTTGGAGCATAACTAATAATTAATTTATTCTTATCCATTACTACCATCTCTATTCTTAAATTAATAATACAATAAAATAAGAATAAAGTAAAGAAAAACTATTCAAGATTAATTTTTTTCTGAAGTGCAACAAGGTAAAATTGAAAAAGACATATAAATATATTACACTTATTGTTGAACAAATAGAAAGGTGTAATAATTATATGTCTAATGAAAATAATATACTAAATTCTAAGAAAAATCAATACCATCATCTTAATCGGGATCAAAGAGCTCAAATTGAAGTTCTAATTGGTGTCCTCGATGATAATGGTAAAAGAGTTTATTCTAATGCTGATATCGCTAAAATTATTGGGGTTAATAGAACTACTATATGGAGAGAACTTAAATATCGTATTAAGTCGAAAATTATGATTAGAACAGGTCACATTTATAACAAACCTTATAATGTTAATGATGCTCAATATGATGCCGATTATAAACGATCTTTTTCTAAAGCTCATTATTTAGTTGAACAATTCCCTAAACTTGCTCAATTCATTGATGAAAAAATTTTGAAGGATAAATGGGCACCTGATGTTATTGCTGGTTATATAAATGCCCATCAACTATATTTACTAGATGGTTTTACTTCTATATCTACTACAACTATTTATAGAGCTATTCATTATCATTTACTAAAATCTACTAAAGAAG